>NZ_CP073136.1:0-309325 GCF_023035675.1 Borrelia hermsii DAH
TAGTTTAGTTGCTAATAGTATAAAATTGATGAAAGATGAAAATACAAATACATAAAAAATACCCTTTTATTTCTTATTTGACAATAACATGTTACAATTTCTTATACACACAATGAAAAAATTAATACTTATACCACTACACTTATTAATAATACATACTCACGCCTGGGGGGAAAAATTCAATAATGGAAACCTTACAAATATAAAACCACTACAAATAGGTATTATTCAGCATAATTATATAAATTTAACTCCTTATAATCAACATTATAAATATTACGCTTTCATTGGAATAACCATGACTTACAATGAATGGATTGATTTTAATATCATTCCCATTCACTTTTATCCTCACAATCCAACTTTATTATCAAATGTCTATTTTACTTTATCTATCTCTCTTTACATATTGAAATATCAAATACACATACATTCTTTCATTATTAATATTCTAATAGGAACTCAATTGCCCATAGCTCTTAGAGCAGCCATTATTACTGGTCACAATATCTCTGCTTTCCTTTTCCCTGCTTTACCTTTTGCATCTATTAAACTTAATATTCCAATTACTAATCTATTCTCTATCTTCTCTACATTCTCTTCTTCTCTACGTGAGTATTTCTTAATTGATCTAGCTATTACATTCCCTATCTAGTTATCATTGTTCTTCCAGAACCATTTGTTCCTTCTATAACTTTTATAGGAGATCATAGGAATTGAAGAGACAAGCTAGCTATGAACAGTAATGTATAAATAAAGAGATATACCTGTTATAAGAGCTGAAAGAGTAATCAGGAAAGTACCAATTTCTCTAAACTTTACAAATTCAATATATGCATTAATGCTGAATCAAAGTCTTTATCAATCACTCCACTTAATAGCAATTATTACATCACCGAATCATGAGCTACTATTCAATCTTTTTGGCACTAATAAAACTAACAAAATTGCAAAAAGTATTATAGAAAGTTTTAAGATAGAAGATAATGCTTAAGAACTATTTATAATTATAGACAAGATCAATTTCAAAAAATAGTTATAATAATATGATACAGTAAAAAGTTAACTTATATAGATGATTTCAAAAAAAAGGAATCTGCTCTCACTTCTCCTGGCAATATAGACAATGGCTATTTCTTAATAAACATTATTTAAAAGAAAAACTCAATAAAAAATTCATTCCCTTGCATTAAATGCCCTAAAACCCTCTGGAATAAGCACAACATCAACACCTGAACTTAACGATTTTTTAGTTGCATGCTCTAAACTAAAATTATTTACAATTGCCCCCATATCATATGCATCTGTCATTATAATACTAAAAATATTCAGATTATGCCTTATAATATCCACAATATCTTTTGACATACTACCCACATCCCCAGAAATCTTAGGCACCAATACATGCCCAATCATAATAAATTTTGCTTCCTTCCCAAAAAGAAATGGTACAAAATTATTTACCATCAGAAAATTTTTACTATAAGGCAATAAGGCCAAATCTTTATGGGTATCTACTTTTGTGCCTCCAAGTCCAGGAAAGTGTTTAACCACAGCAAAAACACCTTCCCTTTGTATCCCATCAACAAATGCCTCCACCATAAGACCAATATTATAAGATGAATACCCAAAAGTTCTGCTACCTAAAGGACTATCGGGAGCAAATTTAGTATCTGCTACAGGTGCCATATTTAAATTAATGCCAAGGCGTCTAAGCTGTTTTCCAAGAATTTCCCCAATCTTATATGCAAGCTGAGCATCTCCGGTCCTACCAACAAATTCCATGGCAGGAAAATTATAAACACCCAATTTCTTATTCTCACTAGCTCTACTAACTAGTCCCCCTTCTTCATCAACAGCAATCAAAATGTCAGGGCCAAGATATTTCTTCACCCCCTCAATCAACTCTCTAGTTTGTCGAGCATCCTTGAAATTTTCCCTAAATAAAATAATTCCTAATGGATTTACCTTTTCTCTTATTTTATTAAGTTCATCTCTACTAAGTGCTTGCACAGCACTAGGATTGGTGACATTCCTAATGCCAATAAACAAACAACGTTCTCTCAAAATATTTTTAAAGTCAACTCTTCCTAAAAATTCATCAATATCTACGAGATCAAATTTATCATTTTCAAAATAATCATAATCTATTTCGGGGATGGCTCCTAGTAAAACCAAACTCGAAAATAAAAGTCCAAATAACACAAATCTAAACATCCCATTTACCTCTCCTAAATACCAAATCATATTTATTCTTCAACGCATTATTAAGAGCATTATTTAAATATTTAGCAATATCAAATAGATCATCTGCAAATTTATCATTCATGTAATTACTCATAATAAGCGTATCAACAAACAATTTTGCAGGCAGAAACCTATCTCCTCTATTAACCTCAAAAATCAATGGATTATCTACCATTCTTACAACTTCCCAGGTTATTTGCTCAATTGCAGTATATTTACCAAACTCTTTATCCTGTTCAATAATCCTTATAGGCATATCTGATATTATTCTACCTATATTTTCTATCAAATATTCTAAATTAAAAAGTCCTGTAGCACAATTAAACAAAATCTTATTCCCACTACATTCAGCTTTTAGTACAGTTTCTTTAGAAATAGCACTACCAATATCAACACATGTTAATGAATTGTCATCATCTAAGACTAAAACTCCTCCCTTTGTATCTAGTGGGGTTTTAACACTAAATTCAAAGCCAGCAGAACTGTTAGTTATAGCCATTATGGCAAGAGTCTTTAAGTTGACAGTAAAACCAATATTATCAACATTCCCAATATACACAAATCTTTTTCCGGAATTATAAAGTTTAAAATAAATATCTTTTAAAACTTTAAAATTTTGACCATGGCCAGCAGGTAACGCCAAAAGAGTTTCCTCTCCGCTATTGTCATAGGTAAAATACTCATATTGACCATCATTTAATTTCTTATAGCAATAAACCAACGGCTGAATAGCTGTAAAAATATCTGTCTTTTGCAAACCACAACAATTTAAATCTTCAATCAAATTATCATCAAAAATATTATCTAAAAAACTAGAAATTAATTCATAAGTCTTAAAACTTGTCATTTGAAAAATTGAAGGCTTAATACTCTTACCATAAAGTTCATAATATCTCTTAGAAAGCATTAAAAGGTGTCGGATTTTTAATGCTAAGAATGAAAATCCATAACTACCATCTTTGTTAACATATGCGGGTATTATTCCCTTTGGCAAATTCCCAAAAGACTCCTTAGCTTCAAATATTTTATTTGCATATAAAAGATATAATTCCTCATTAAAATCATTATTTTTAAGTATATCGAAATAACTAGTTGCAGAACCTCCATTCAAAATACCAAATGAAAGATAAGGATAAAGCAATAAACCTAGTCTTTCAAGCTCATCGCCAGTAAAAACATAAAAATCGCCTTCTGATGAAAATAAAAATTTTGTAAAATCATCAATATATTTTTTCAAATTATGCTCAACAA
This sequence comes from Borrelia hermsii DAH, assembly GCF_023035675.1. Lineage (NCBI taxonomy): Bacteria > Pseudomonadati > Spirochaetota > Spirochaetia > Spirochaetales > Borreliaceae > Borrelia > Borrelia hermsii. The sequence goes on from NZ_CP073136.1 coordinate 3,499, forward strand.
GTTCTTTCTTAAATTTTAATTTAACAGGATGATCAACAAGACTTAAAATACTGCTATGACTCTCATTGGGAAAATTTTTAAAAGACTTGCTTAAAACTTTAAGTTTATGCATATTAAGCATATCAAGCATTTTTTTAGAAAAAATTTTATCTATTACTTCGCACATACTAAAAACCCCATTTTAAGCATAAGGTAAACAATAGTAACATATTACAAGGATTATAATAAGTAATGCTTCTTATAATAGAATATGTTACTATAATTATGCTACTACAATAAAGGTAAATATTAAAACCTAATGAGGAGGAAAATATGCTAAAAAATTATATATTAAACATGACAAATCTAAGAAATGCTATTAATAAAATGATACTTTCTCCTTCTGGCTTTAGAAAAATATTTGCAAAATCAAAAGATGAAAATTCAACAGATCATGAAATAAATGATGACGATAAAATATTGATTGCTCTTATAACCCTTACAATATCAAATTATTTTAAAGATAAACCAAAAGAATACATCAATGTTGGATTAGACTCAAGATCAACTGGAAATATAATCTCAGAGATTGTAATTAAGACACTAATCTTAAACAATGACAATGTAAATTTTTTTGGAATACTTCCAATACCAGAAATATTAGCTTATACAAAAGAAAGTCAAAATTCAAAAGGTTTTATATACATTTCTGCCAGCCATAATCCTAAAGGATATAATGGTATCAAAACTGGATTAAATGATGGAGGTGTGCTCAACTCAAATGAAATAAAGAAAATAATATGCCAAATCAGATCCAACATTGAAAATGAAAATTTAATGAATAATTTAATAACAAACTTACAAAATTTCAATAATAATGCTCTACACTTAAAAACATATGAAGTAATTATCACTTCACAAGATAAACATAAAACACGCTCTTATAACTCATATAAGTCACTAATGCAGCAAATAATTTATCCAGACAAACATAATAAAGAAAATACTAACATACTAAAAGAAAATATCATAAAAGAACCCATAGGAATAATAGGTGAGATGAATGGTAGTTCTCGCATCAACTCAATTGATAAAGAAATGATTGAATCTTTAGGAATAAAATTGGAACTTCATAACACTGAAATTGGAATCTTTAAGCACGGAATGACTCCCGAAGGGTCATCTCTAAATATGTGTAAACAAATATTAGAACAAAAATTCAAGCAAGACAATTCTTTTCAATTAGGTTATGTCCCTGACTGTGATGGAGACAGGGGCAATTTGGTTGCAATTTTTAAAAAAGGACAAGCAACCATGATTGCACCACAAAAAATATTTGCACTCTCAGTACTCTCAGAGCTTAGTTATCTTTACCATTCAGGCATTAAAGACAATTTGGCTGTCGTTGTTAATGATGCAACCTCACTAAACATCGAAAAAATAGCCATGCTATTTAACACAAAAGTTTACAGAGTTGAAGTCGGTGAGGCCAACTTAACAGAAATGGCTGGCCTCTTACGGAATAAAGGATTAATAGTAAAAATTTTTGGAGAAGGATCAAATGGAGGAAATATTACATACCCCTCAAAAGTAAGAGACCCACTAGCAACACTCTTTAGTATCATAAAACTGCTTAAAATCAAAAATATTTATAAAATATGGTGTGCACTATCTAATAATTCATATAACGAACACTACACTATTAATGATATATTAAAGACAATAAATTTTTATAGCAATGTAGAAGTATCATCAGAAAAAGCCATGCTTAAAATAAATGTAGAAAATCAAGAAATACTTAAATCCAACTACGAAAAATTATTAAAAAAAGAGTTCAACAATAATACAGTCTTACACAAATTACCAATCCATAATTATGAAATTATCAATTATGAAGGTATCAATCAAAACATCTCTAGAACAGGTGACTCCTCAGGAGGTCTTAAAGTTTTATTTAAAAATAACAAACAGGAAATAATTGCAAGTTTATGGATGCGGGGCTCAAAAACAGAACCAATATTTAGAGTACTAAGTGAGGTCAAATCTGAACATAATGCCTTACTGTATCCTCTCTTAGATTTTCACAAACATTTAATACACACTGCCAACTCACTAGCATAATATAAATTATGACGAAACTCAAACACAACCTATATTACCATAATTAGTTATATAATAAATTATGTATTTAGATTACTTTTTAAAATATTCTCTGCATGCCTCCTAACTCCATTCCACATCTTTGATATGCCCATTAAATTTTTAGCATTTTTTATAACCTCTACTGCAACTTTTCTGGTTTTATTTGTGCCTTCAAATATTACTTCATCAATATAACCTTTTTTGACTTTAAAAAATTCTCTTCTCTCTCTAATTGGCATTAAAAATTGGTTTAAAACCTCAAAAAGTCTCTCTTTAACTTCAACATCTCCAACTGTACCTTTTTTATATCTAGTCTTAAGCTCACAAAGCTCATCAATATTACTATTAAAAAGATCATGATAAATAAAAACAGGATTACCATCAACTTTTCCTGGTATATCTGCTCTTACCCTTTTTGGATCTGTAAACATAGACATAACCTTCTTGCGCAATAATTTCTCATCATCACTTAAAAATATTGCATTACCAAGACTTTTGCTCATCTTAGCCTTCCCATCAATTCCCACAAGAGCCTGGGAATCTGTAAAGATAGCTTCAGGAATTGGAAAAAAATTCTCTCCATAAAGATAATTGAATTTCCTAGCAAGTTCTCTTGTAAGTTCAACATGGGCTTCATTATCACGTCCAACTGGAACTAAATTAGCCTTTGCCATCAAAATATCTGAACTCATAAGAACAGGATAACCTAAAAGTCCATAAGGAACCTCAGATAGTCCAGCTGCAACACTCATGTCCTTTATACTAGGAATCCTTTGCAAACGATTAACCATAACAATCATTGAGAGTATTAAATTTAACTCTAAAAGCTCAGGTATAGCTGATTGCAAATAAATATTAACTTTCTCAGGATTAATTCCACAAGCTAGATAATCCAAGACCATTTCTCTAACATTAACAGGTATTTCACTAATGCTCTTTAAATCTGGCTTTGTAGTAAGAGTATGCAAATCTGCTATAATAATATAAGTCTCATATTCTTCCTGATACTTTAATCTATTCACAATAGAACCGACATAATGCCCCAAATGAAGAGAGCCTGTAGGCCTATCTCCTGTAAGCATAACTTTCTTCTGCAAATTTAACTCTCCTTATTCCCTACATTATCAACACTTAAGATCTTTGAACCACTTAAAAACACAGAAAAAGGCTTTAAACATTCTATATTATCTACTATTACTTTTATAATAACTGTAAAAGGATAGGCTATTAAAAGCCCCACAATACCCCAAAGCCATCCCCAAAAGAAAAGAAAACAAAGCAGTAAAAAAGGAGAGAGATCAAGCCTATGTCCTTGCATCTTAGGCTCAAGAATATTCCCAATCAACATTTGAACAAAAGTATTATATATAAATATATAAAGCACCAAATCTAAATTAGGATAAAACTGCACTAAAGCGGCTATCACAATAAAAAAAACTGCTAATATTGAACCTATACTTGGAATAAAATTGAACACAAATGTAAGCACGGCCCATACACGAGGAAAATCTTGTCCAAATAACTTCAAACCTATAAACACTAAAAACCCTGTAAGAAAACTAACAAAGACCTTTATTCCCAGATATTTACTAATTTGATTATTTATCGTACTTAAAGCCTCAATAAACATACTCGAAACAGACGCCCTAAAAGCATTCTTAACCTTTATGGCAAAAATATGTATTTCTGATAATAAAAAATACAACAATAAAAATAACACCACCAAACTACTTGCAAATCCAATAATCTCATTAGATATCCGTGTTAAAAAAGGATATATATATTTAGAAAAATCTATATTGCTAATAATAGCACTATCCAACTTATATTTCTCAAGAATATCTACCATAATAAAAATTAACTGTTTTTGATAATAAGGCAATTGCTCAATTAAAATTGTAACACTATAATAAACAAAACTAAACACTAAATAAGAAAATAAAAAAAGAACAAAAAAAATCACAAAAACTATTAAAACCCTTGGTATCTTGAGTTTCTTAAGAAACGTATAAATGGGATATACCAAAAATCCAAGAACCACCGCAATAGCTAAAGGTTTAAATACTGTTTGTGCTATTTTTAAAATAGCAATTAACATTATAATCAAAGCTATAACATAAAAAACAGATTGAAGTTTAACAAACTTTAACCTATCGGTTGGTTTTAGCTCTAAAGGCATCTCAATCCCCCTTAATATATTTTAATATTAATTATTACTAAATTTACTTAAAAGCAGAGTCAATACGTAAACTTAAGAATATTTATCAAAATTTAAAATCGATTCATATATTTAAATGAATTTTTTCCATTATCCAATTATATAACTTAGTTCCCTTATGATAATTAGCTTCAGCCAAATCTCCTACCCTTCTCTCTTTAACCAGCCTCTTAGCATTCTCATCATTCCCATAATAAACCGTTAATGTATTTTTATAATGATTTAAATTGTTATTCAAAATTTCAAAGGCTGGAATATCATTAAAACCATCCGCAATATAAAACATATTCTTGAAAGGAATCTCTCTTCTACTTTTTGGAATCCTCTCATTAATTTTATCATAAGATCCCTTATTTAACTCGAAAATTACCCGAGTTTTTATTGTATGATCCACGAAATAACATACGCTACTTAAAATACTATTTTCTGAAAACTTATTATCTAAATTCTGATAATAAGGCATAAGGTATGTATCTATAAATTCACATGCCCACACTTTAGTAACATAAGGAGCTATACTACTCCCCAAAATCATCTGCCTAAAACCACTTGACACAATATAAATATTTATTACTGTATCTGATTCCTTTAAATTCCTATTTATTTCACTTATTTCTTTAAACAAATCAATCACACCTTCAAAAAATTTTAATTTCGACCCCAATTCAAACAATACCTTATTATTTAATCCTTTAAAAATACCTTCTCTCACATATGTTAAAAAATGTGACAAATATATCATCTCATTAGCAATGAGATTACAATAATTTTTGTTATATGTAATAAATAAATTCTCAACTTCATCCCAAAATAAGCTAGCATCAACATTATACTCATCAAAAAGTACCTGTTGCATATTACCATAAATTAAAGTGTCATCAAAATCAAATATTAAAGCTATAATCTTTTCTTTTTTACCCATAAACAAAAAATAAATTTAAATTAACATTAACTTGTATTAAAATATATATATAACTATGAATATATTCAATATACTGTATATAGTAAGGCAATATTATATAAAATGAAAAAATGATTATGATAGATATAGGTAGTATAAATCAGATAAAAGATATTTTCTCTAGAGTATTAGATGTAAGTTTAATCAGCGTTTTAGTTTATTATATCTATAAAAACGTGATTAATTCCTATTCTGTAAACTTACTCAAAGGGATGATCATCATTACATCCATCGGTATCGTATCTTACTATTTTAACTTATACACAATAAATTGGCTATTAAATTACATTGCAAACATACTGCCTATTGCAATGCTTATACTATTTAATCAAGAAATAAAAAAAATAATTATGCAAATTGGCAATTTTAATTTATCTTTTAAAATTGCAAACAACAAAGAAGAAACCACTAAAACTATTGCTGAGATAATAAAAGCAATCAAGCATTTATCAGAAAATAAATCTGGTAGCTTAATCTGCATAGAAAAAAAAATACAATTAGAACAAATAATAAATAAAGGCATAAAATTAGATTCCATCATATCTAATGAAATCTTAATATCAATTTTTGACTATGAAACACCTTTACATGATGGAGCAGTCATAATTAGCAATAATAAAATAATTTATGCTGGTTCTTTTCTACCACTATCTAATGTCGAATCTATCAGCAAAACCTTTGGAACAAGACACAGAGCAGGTCTTGGGATTTCTGAAAGTTCAGATGCAATAACAATAATAACATCCGAGGAAACTGGTTCTATTTCACTCACACAAAATGGAAAATTAGAATATAATTTAAGCTTAAATGAAATCAAAAAAAAACTAAATCTTGCATTAATAGAATGAAGAATGATTATAACTAAAAAACTTATACGTATAATGAAATTATTATTTGAAGATTGGCACAATAAAGCTATATCTATCCTAATAGCCATTATTATGTTCACGACATTTTACTTTAATAGTATAGAATCAATTACAATAGAAAAAAAATTCAATATTTTATTAGAAGATGAAGTTACACTAGGCAAAATGCCTGACATTAACAAAATATTACTTACAGTCAAAATTAATAAAAAAGACTTAAAATATTTAGACCTCGATCGAATAGCTCTATTAGTTGAAGCTAATAACATAAAAGAAGCAGGGGAATACGAACTACCAATAAAGATCAAAAATTTTAATCCCATACCTATTGTGGAATATAAGCTTTCAAAAAACAAAATTGTACTAACCTTAGACAAAAAAATTTCAAAATTAGTTAAAGTTGAACCTAAATTTAAACTACTTGAAAAAGAGGGTAAAGGAGAATATTTCATTGCTAAATATAATATAGTGCCTGAAAAATTAACAATACATGGTCCTGAAAAAGTTATCAAAACAATAAACTCAATCAAAACCAAAATAAAAGAATTTGATATAAGCACTGTATTTATTTCAGAACATCTTGAAGTAATTTCTCCAGACCCACTCATAACACTTGACAAAAACCACGTAATAGTCAACATTACGCTAGGTAAAAAATATATACAGACAACAATAAAAAATCCTAATTTAATTTTCAATAACTTAAAAGATGGACTTGAAATAAAAAATCAAGAAAAAATCTTAGACCCAGAAAATGAGACGTTTATTAAGATAAGAAGCGGACTCTCAGAGAAGATAATTAAAATGCATATAGCTAACAAAGATATTAATCTCACTCTCGATTTAAGTCAAATTGAAATTCCTGGTATTTACAATGTCAACACAGACATAATACTTAAAAATAATACTCATGGTATAGAAGTGTATGAATATGAACCCAAAACAATAAGGGTCGAAATAATCTCAACCGAGCAATAAAATGACAAAATCAATAGGATGTGATATAATAAAGGTCACAAGATTTAATAGTTTTTTACAAAATAGAAAAAAATTAGATAGATTTTTTACACAAAGAGAAATTGAAAACTTAGAAATGAAAGGGAAAGGGATTTTAGAAAGTCTAGCTGGTAAGTTTTCAGCAAAGGAAGCATTAATCAAGGCGCTAAGCCCACTAATAAATACCAAAATAAAATATTCACTTAAAGATATTGAAATAATTGCTTTGCCAAAGGGTAACATAATATTCCAATTACATAACGATATCAAAGTCTTGATTGAACAAATGGATCTAAAATTATATTTGACAATTTCACATGAAAGGGAGTATGCTATTGCATTTGTAATAGTAGAAGATTAATTTATGAGTAAGATATCATATTTTACAAAATACGAAATTGAATGTCCTTTATGCAAATACAAATTTAGGAAAGAAGAACTATTAACAGGAAGCGGCCGACTAATATCTGGAGAGCTAAAAGTTGATTTAAAGAGAGAGTATATAAAAAATGAAAAATATGGCAATATCTACCCCAGGATATATTCAATAACAGTATGTCCTAATTGTTATCTGGCTGCTTTCCCAAACGAGTTTAATGCAATAGAAGTTGTTAATAATAAAATAAAACAACTTCTAATAGGCAGCACTGATGAACGTAAAGAAATAAAATCAATTTTCAAAGATAACCTAAACTTTGATGAACCAAGAAGACTTCAGGAAGGAGCTGCTAGTTATATCCTTGCCATAATGTGCTATGAACACCTGGATAAAAACCATAATCCAACTCTAAATCAAGCAAAATGTGCAATAAGATCAGCCTGGGTATTTGAAGATCTAGACAAGGAACACCCAAACCAAAATTATAACTATTTGCAAAAAATATTTTATCATAAAGCAGCATATCTTTATAAACTAACAATTGAAAAAGAGCAAGACAATTCAGAGCCAATTAATGCCGAAACAGTGTTTGGTCCTGATACAGATAAAAATTACGGATACGACAGTGTTTTATACCTATCAAGTCTGCTAGAATATTTTTATGGTAATAAAGAAGATAAACAATACAGATACAATCAACTAGCCGACATAAAAACTCTACTTTCTAAAATAGCCGGAATGGGAAAATCATCAAAAGAAAAACCTTCAATACTTTTGGATAAAATAAAAGAAGTTTATTTTAAAATCTCAAACGAAATAAAAACTTTCAAATAAATGAAAAAAATACTTGCAGAAATAGCATATGATGGTTCGCTATACTATGGATTTCAAATCCAACCAACAAAACCAACAATTCAAGGAGAAATTGAAAAGGCATTAGAGAAAATAAGTAAAACAAAGGTTAAAGTCCATTCAGCAGGCAGAACAGACAAAGGAGTTCATGCAAGAGGACAAATAATATCTTTTTATATAAGAATAAATATTAAACTTAAAAATCTAAAGACAGCAATAAATTCTCTCTTAAGAAAAGATATTAGAATAATAAAATTAAAATATGTAGCAGATGAATTTCAACCTAGGTTTAATGCCAAGAGAAGAAAGTATAGCTATTACATACTCAACAATGAAAACCATTACCCTTGGGAAGGGTATCAAGCTTATTATGTAAAGAAAAAACTAAATATTAACAGACTAAATGAAATGGCTAAAATGCTAATTGGAATACACGATTTTACTACCTTTTCATGCATAAAAGATCAGACAAACTCAAAATTAAAAAAAATTTACTTTGCTAGATTTAAGAAAAAAAATAAGCTTATAATCTTTGAAATCATAGGCTCCTCATTTTTATGGAAAATGGTAAGATCAATAGTAGGGACAATAATTGATATAGAGATAAAAAATGAACCTGTTTACACTTTTAAAAAAATTTTAAACTCAAAAAACAGAAAATTTACAAGAACAACAGCGCCTGCAAAAGCTTTATTTTTAGATAAGGTGTTTTATGAATAAAAGCAAACTGCTTAAAAAATTGATACTTCTCAAAATACTTGAAAATAATATATCGGGAAATATTTATAGCAAACAAGAAGAGCTTAAAAAACTCAAAAATAAAATAATAAAATCTAGAAACATAGAAATTCTAAAACATACAGAACAAAAAGATATAAAAGAAAATAATAGCCTCACAAAATCAATAGAATATAAAATAAACAAAAATGACAAAAAAGATTTATTAATAGTATATATAGACAAAAAATATTTAAATCAAAATACAGAGATAATAGTAAAAAAATGGTGTGAGAGTATTAACATATTTAATTATAAAATAATAGACAACTCTAATGCTCTAACCTTAGAGATCAAGAATCAACAACCTAAAGCAATTCTTGCTTGTGAAGAAGTAGAATTATTCTTAAATCAAAACTTAAGAATTCAAATTGTGAGAGGATTTGAATTAAACTTTAAAGGAATTCCAATAGTATTTACATATCTTCCTACAAGTCAAGTAACAAATCCAGAACTCAAGAAAGAAATCTGGCAAGACTTAAAAATAATAAAAGGCATAATAAAATATGGTTGATAGTTTGGAAAACAATTTTTACTATGAAATTGCGTTTAATATTCCCATAAATAGACTTTTTTTTTATAAGTATAAATCAAAATTAAAAACAGGAATAAGAGTAATAACAAATTTTAATGGAAAAGACACAATTGGAATCATAATCAAAAGATATGCTAAGGAAGAACTTAAGGAAGATTTTACGTTTAAAATAAAAGATATACTAAAAGTCATTGACGAGAGCGCAATAATAATAGAACATAATATTAATCTTGCACGCTGGATTAGTCAAAAAACATTTTCTGGATTCGGAGAAACTCTATTTTGTGGGCTACCTAAAATTGCAACTTCAAATAAAGGCATAAAAAATAACGACAATGAAAATTTAAACTCTAAACTACCCATTCAACTAAATGAAGAACAAAATAATATTTATAAAGAAATTATTGCATCAAATACACAAAACACATATTACCTATTCGGGGTTCCTGGTTCTGGAAAAACAGAAATATTTATCAAACTATGCGAAAACTATCTAGAACAAGAAAAACAAATAATTTTCTTAATTCCTGAAATTTCTTTGGGCTATCAAATAATTAAAAGGATCAAATCAAATTTAAGTACAAATAAAGTTTATGAATATAACTCAAAAGTATCAAATTCAAATAAAGCCTTAATATGGAACAAAGTCAAGAATAGGGAAAGCTTAATTATAATTGGTGTTAAGAGTGCATTAATGTTGCCATTTACAAACTTAGGGTTAATAGTAATGGACGAAGAACATGAATATACATATAAATCTGAAAACACTCCAAGATTTCACTCAAGACATATAGGATTTTTTCTACAAAGCACCTTTAATGCCAAATTTATAATGGGAAGCGCAACTCCATCACTTGAAGCATATCTTGCTATGGAAAATAATCAGATCAAAAAAATGATTTTGAAAAATAAATTTTTTGAAAGAACATTTAAAGAACTTAAAATAATCGACATGAAAAAAGAACGCCAATTAATATCTTCAGAATTGCTTTATAGCATACAAAAAAGTTTGCTTGATAAAAGACAAGCACTAATATTTATTAATAAAAGAGGATATTCAAAAACACTTGAATGCAAGATCTGTGGATATATAATTTGCTGTCCAAATTGTTCTTTCAATTTAACTTACCATAAAAACGAAAACAAGCTCATCTGTCATTACTGTAGTTATAAAACAAACATAATAAGCAATTGCCCTGATTGCAACTCACAAGACATCATATACAAAACATATGGAATTCAATTCATTGAAAAAGAATTAAAAAAATTTCTACCGAATGCAAGAATAGCAAGAACAGACTCTGATCTTAATAAAAAAGAAATTATTCAATCAATAAATGCATTTGAAAATGGGCAATTAGATATCTTAATTGGAACACAAATTATTGCAAAAGGTTTTAATTTTAAAGAGATCAAAACGCTAGGCATCATTAATGCAGATATTGGAATGGGTCTTCCTGATTTTAGAAGCAGTGAAAGAATTTTTGCAATAATTTCACAAGTACTAGGAAGAGCTGCAAGATTCCAAAGCGATAACACAATTATTATCCAAACAAAAAACCCAGATTATTATGCTATAAAATACGCATATGAGGGCAAATACGAAGAATTTTATAAAGAAGAGATAAAAATTCGCAAAGAATTAAATTACCCTCCCTTTAAAAAAATCATTAGGATAGTAGTTAGAAGCCACAAACAGGATGCTGCTAAACATAAATGCCTAGAATTTTTTGAAATATCTAAAAAATTATTAAATGACGAAATCGAATATCTTGGCCCATCAAAAGCCCCCATGTCAAAAATATCCAAATACTATAGGTATAACATAATATATTTATCAAAATCCTTCAATCTACTTGAAAAACTAATACGTAACACAAAAGAAAAAGTAAAATTAACAAGAGATACCTACATTGAAATAGATTATTATCCAATTTCACTGCTTTAAAAAAAATCTGCACCCTCCTTCCCAAGAGTTCTTAAGAAAGATGAGAGGACATAAAGAGCCTTATCATTATGTCCTCCTTCAGGAATAATAAGGTCAGCATATTCCTTAGTAGGTTCAATGAACCTATAATATCCTGCCCTAGTAGTACTTAAATATTGTTCAATAACGGATTCTAATGTGCGCCCCCTCTTAGACATATCTCGTTCAAGTCTCCTAATAAATCTAATATCATTGGGCGTATCAATATATATCTTTAAATCTATCAGATTGCGCACCCGTTCTTCAACAAAAATCATAATACCCTCAACAATAACAACAGGGGTTGGCACTATCTCAACGGTTTCATCCTTTCTTCTATGATTAATAAAATCATAAAGAGGCATATGAATTAATTTATTTTCTTTTATTTTCTTTAACTGTTTATAAAACAAATTGTTATCAAAAGCATCTGGATGGTCAAAATTAACATCTAAAAATTCATACTCATAATCACCGACACTCTTATAATAATTATCTTGTGATATAAGAACAAACTCAGGAATAACTTCACTAATTTTATTAACAATTGTGGTTTTCCCACTTCCAGATCCACCAGCTATTCCAATAATCTTAACCATTAACCTCTTCTTTAGCTCTAGGCAATTTAGGCATATTCTTTAACGTTCCTGCAACAAATACATTCTTAAACCCTAATCCTTTTAAAATCTTCTCAGCTTCAAAAGATTTGTTAAAACTTTTACCATAAATTATTATTTGGGTTTCAACACTACCTAACTTATCTTTTTTAGCAAATAAATTCTTGAAAGGAATATTAATTGCCTTTGCATAATGAGACTTATTATATTCCTTAGGAGATCTAATATCTAATATTTTTGCACCATTTTTAATTTTCTCTAGTAAAGCCACATTAGTTCTTTTCATCTTTAAAATAATAAAGAACCAAATATAGAAAAAAAGAAAAACTATTAAGCATATAAGTTTTATATAACTAACTATCATATCTTTTATAAGACAATAATATCAAAAAAAAAGAAATAATTGCAACAAAATTGAATTGTTTTTTAGTAAAATTAATGTAAAATTCAAGTGAATCAATAATTTCATGCTGAAGAGTAAGTAACAAAAAAATGAAGAAAAAAAGGAATAAATGGACTAGAATAAAGCAAAAGATTAAATTTTTTGTATTAAAAATACTGAGAAAACAACTTAAGAATACCCTCAAAGACCCAAAACTAATACTAATTAGCACATTACAAATAACAACTGGTTCGCTTTTAATGGCAATATCTACAAACATTTTATATATACCACATGGACTCTTAAGTGGTGGCATTGCGGGGATTGCACTTATGCTACATTACCTCTTAAGGTTTAACCTAGGACTTACAATATTCATACTAAATATTCCATTATTCATTATTGGAATCAAATTTCTAAATATAACATTCGTAATTCAAAGCTGGATCGCAATGGCTTTATATTCTCTAATGGTCAACTATTCACAATTCTTGCAATACAAAATGCAAATGAATGATATGATACTTGTATCAATTCTTGCAGGTCTCATATCAGGTCTTGGGCTCGGTCTAATATTTAAAGCAAAGGGCTCCTCAGGCGGTACAGATATCATATCTATGATAATTAAAGAAAAATATTCAATTAGCATTGGAACTACAAATTTCCTCTTTAACCTCGCAGTACTATTGATTGCAGCGGCTTTTTTCAATATTGAAATTGCTCTTTATACTCTAATTGCTTCATTTGTAACAGCTATAATGACAGATAAGACAAGTACAGGATTTGGTAACCAAAAAGCAATCCTTATTATCTCAGATAAAGGAAAAGAAATATCTTATTTAATTACCAATAAATTAAAAGTAGCAGCTACACTACTTGATGGAAAAGGCGCTTGGGCTGGAAACGATAAGACTATAGTTTTTATAGTAGTTCCCACAATGCGTATGTCCAGAATTAAATATATTTCTCAAAAAGTTGACCCTAACTGTTTTATTACAGTACTTAACACAAATGAAATAACTGGTGGAAAAAAAATTATTGAACCAATTACAAATAAAAACGATATTGCGACTTAAAACTTATCTAAAAAAACAATAAAATCATTAACAAGCAGACCTAATGTCTCTTTATCATAAAAAATCGACAAAAAATCGATGAATCTTTGTGGAAATGCTGAAATAAATTTTTTCAAAGAACCTTCTTCAATATTGATTTCAAGTTTGAAAGCATGAAGCATCAAAGACATTTCTTTAAACACTTTATCTAGTCTAGTATAGATACTATCCCCTAATATTGGATGATTTAAATGCTTCATATGAACTCTTAATTGATGCGTACGCCCTGTTTTAGGCTTTAAAGCCACTAAGGAATAATTTCCCATATTAGCTAATACTTTATACTCAGTTAATGCCCTCTTGCCTCTATTTGCATACACGCTAAATCTTTTTCTATCATATCTATCTCTATCTATAAAAGTCTCAATGATACCAGAATCAATTTTAAAATTGCCTTTAACAACTGCAACATAAACTTTCTTAACAAATCTTTCTTTAAACTGTTTGGACAAAAAATTTAAAGTTGTCAAATTTTTAGCACAAATCATTACACCAGATGTTTCCTTATCTAAACGGTGCACAATTCCAGGCCTAATTTTATCCTCTTGAAAACTATCTCTTAAGCTTGAGATATGATGTAAAAGAAAATTTACAACAGTATTATCTAAGTTAGATATACCAGGATGACTTAAAATACCTTGGGGTTTATCCACAACAATGACATTTATATCCTCATAAAGAATACTAATGGGCAAATTCAAGGGCGCTACATATTCCTTTAAATTAACTTCTTCATTAAACTCTATTAATATTCTGTCGTCTACAAAAACAGGTTTTGACAACTTTATTGAAACAAAAACACCGTCATTATATTTAAAAGCTTTTACTTCTCTTTTTTTAATTTGACTTCTAGTAAAAAAACACAGATTTTCAGACAAATAAATATCTAGTCTTTGAGAATCTTTCCTTACAATAAACTCTTTTTGAAGCTTTTTCATCTAATAAATCAAACAATCAATAAAAGCAATTATTAAAGATATTGCCAACCCAGCTGATGTCGAGATCACAAACTTCTTAAAAGTTTCCTCTTTTGAAAGCTCAAGACCACTTGAAAAAGGATATGGAAAATCTTTCCTATACATATTATCATTAAAATAATAAGACAAATCAAAACAAAATAAACCTATAAATAAAGCTATAGGAAAAGCCCCAATACTTATTGCTGAAAACCTAAATACTTTTCTACCCCAATTAGAATTAATAGTCTTTTCTACGTTTAAATTCTCATTTTCCTGAATATCTTCATAAAGAAAATCATCATCAGATTCAAGCCTCACAAAAACTTCATTACCAAAATTAATATTATTTTCGCTGGAGGAAATATTATCTCGCAGCGAAAATTTGTAATTTAAATTCAAATACTCAAAATCAAATTTAGAATAATCCAAAGGATTTGAATAAAGAATAAAAACGTTAAAAAACAAGAGCAAAAACCTAATCATCATTAATACTTTAATTTTCCAATTCTAATTTCAATGTCAAAGTTATCTCATCAACAAGCTCAGAAACACCAAAATATTGAATAGGTCCTGGGAAAACATATAGATTATTTACTGCCCATTCTTCACGATTCTTCACAAACTCATTAAAAGGTGCTCCAGTCAAATCAACAAGGGCCTTTTTAATAACAGGTTTTGAAATACCATATCTCTCTTCCATATTCATCATCATTGTCAAAGGTACTCCACCTGCAAGCCATTCAGTAGCATTTTTATTTAAGTTCTTAATACTAGACATATAACCTGTTAAGCCATTTAAAACAAGTAAAACAGCATTATATCCTAAGCTATAACAATAATCACTATCAAAATTTGAAGGGGCAACACTTCTGCCCTCATAACCAAAAAAATGATCAATGGGAACAAATTTACCACTATATTCACCAAGCTTTCTTAACTCTTCTAACCTAACATTAACCATTTCCATAAATAGCTTTTCAGTAGGAACTCTTGACACATTAAAGTTACCGTGGGGATCTCTTTCCAATACAGAATTTACAAGTTCAATTTGAATAAATAAAGGCAAAGATACATAAACTTCCCTCATATATCCACTAAGTTTAGAGATAAAAATTTTTCTTATAGCATCAACATCTAATCCCTTAAACTCACCTTCATTGCTATCAAATATATTACACAATTCAATCATCAAAGATTTAACTTCAGGAATGAATTCAATAACACCTTCAGGAACTATAATAACGCCAAAATCATATCCTTTTAAAGAACGCTTTACCACAACAGAAGTTATATCTCTCACAAGTTCTGATAAAGTTTTATTCTTTGCTAAAATTTCCTCAGATATAATGCAAATATTAGGATGGGTCTTTAATGCACATTCAAGAGCAACATGAGATGCACTCCTTCCCATAAGTTTCACAAAATGCCAATATTTCCTAGTTGACATAGCATCACGACATAAATTGCCTATCATTTCAGAATAAGTCTTAGTAGCAGAATCAAATCCAAATGAAATCTGAATATGCTCATTTCTCAAATCAGCATCAATTGTTTTTGGGACACCGATAACTTGAATATCATGATGTTTTTTCTTAAAAAACTCTGCCAATAAGGCTGCATTAGTATTTGAATCATCTCCACCAATAACAATAAGAGCATTAAGATTATTCTTAAGCACAACCGACAAAACCTGATCATACTGAGCATCGGTTTCTATTTTAGTTCGACCAGAAGATACAATATCAAAACCTCCAGTATTTCTGTAAGAATCTATTAAATCTTGCGTAATTTCAATTTTTTTATCCTCTAGTAAACCTGAAGGTCCACCTTTAAACCCAAAAATCTTGGAATTTTGATTAGACTTTTTTATCGCATCAAAAATGCCAGCAACAACATTATGTCCTCCAGGAGCAGGCCCACCTGAGAGAACTACCCCCACATTTAAAACTTTTGTAAAATCCACATTTGAAGAACCTTGAGTAAAATTTACAACTGGAAGACCATAAGTATTTTTAAAAATTTCTCTTAAAGCATCTCTATCTCCAAGGGCTTCTGTTTTTTCCCCCAAAACCACACCAATATTTTGAAAATCATTTTCTAAAATTTTAGGCAATTTTGGAGTATATTTATATCTTTCTTTTTGAAAAACTGACATCATATACCTTCTCCTTTCAAGATGTATCTAAATTATTATTAAATAAATAGTAAAATAATTAACCATTAATATCCATATATTCTATATATGATTCAAAAATAAAGTAGCATCACCATAAGAGAAAAATTTATAATTCATTTTTACAGCTTCTCTATAAGCAGTAAATACAAAATCCTTACCACCAAATGAAGACACCAACATTAAAAGAGTTGATTCTGGTGTGTGAAAATTTGTAAAAAGCATATCAATAAACTTAAATTCATACCCCTTCCCTGGATAAATAAAAAGATTGGTTTTTTGATCACCTCGTATAAGCCCCCTTTGCTTATAATAAGCAGATTCTAATGCCCTAAGAGTAGTAGTTCCAACAGCCAAAATTTTTTTGCCTAAAGCCTTTGCCTCCTCAAGCCTAAGAGCTACAGAATCTTTTATTGAAAAACTTTCAAAATGCATTTTATGCTCTTCTATTGTCTTAGTTCTCACAGGAAGAAAGGTCCCAAGCCCAACATGAAGTGTAATAAAATCGTATTCGATATTTTTTTCATCCAATTTAGAAAACAGTTCCTCACTAAAATGCAGACCTGCAGTAGCTGATGCTGATGAACCAATATATTTTGAATAAATCGTTCGATAACGATCCTCATCTTCTCTATCATAATTTCTCTTAATATAAGGTGGCAAAGGAATAAGCCCATGCTGTTCAAAATAAGACTCATCCACGCACTTATTAAATTTAAGAGTAAATTCATTACCTGATTTTGAAATTATTTGGGCCAGCAAACCTTGAGGCAACGTATAAACCCTGCCAATGCTTTGTTTTTTAGCCTTAGAAATCAGAGATGTAAATGTATCCCCTGTTAGTCTATCTAAAATTAAAACCTCAACACTACCTCCATGATCCGTTTTGGCATATATTCTCGACTTTCTAACCCTTGAATCATTAAATACCAAAAAAGTATTGCTATCAATATACTTAAAGATATCATTTATTGAATCATTATGATAAATTTTTTGCTTGCCAGAATCTAACACCATTAACCTTGATAAACCTCTTTTCTCACTTGGATATTGTGCTATCAAATTATGTGGTAGATCAAAATAAAATTCCTTGGTATCCATCCTGTTCACTACCTAAATCATTATGATTATTTTTATTCAAATTTAAATGACAATATGCAAAATCAGTAGCCTTGCGCCCTCTGCTAGTCCTCTCAATTAGACCCTTTAGAATAAGATAAGGTTCATAAAAATCCTCAAGAGAATCTGCTGTCTCACCAACAGAAATTGCTAAAGTTTCAACACCAACAGGTCCACCTTTAAATTTCAGTATTAAACTCCTTAAAATATTTCTATCTTGTTCATCAAGTCCTTCATGATCAATTTTTAACATTTCAAGTCCATCACTCACAATATTCTCTGTAATCAAATCATAACCACCAACTTGTGCAAAATCTCTCATCCGTCTTAAAAGCCTATTTGCTACACGAGGAGTTCCTCTTGAGCTTTTTGCAAGAAGCCAGGCAGCTTTATCCTCAAATTTAACATTTAAAATAATAGAATTTCTCTGTATTATCTTCACAAGTTCATCTTCACTATAAAGCTCAAATCTAGATACAATCCCAAATCTAGCATAAAGTGGTGATGCCACTTTTCCAGGCTTTGTAGTAGCACCAATTAAAGTGAATTTAGGAATTGACATTCTTACAGTCCTTGCAGCAGGACCTTGTCCAATTATCCAGTCTATCTTATAATCTTCCATTGCAATATAAAGCATCTCTTCTATTACAGGCTTAAGCCTGTGCATCTCATCAATAAATAAAATACTCTTATCATCAAGAGTCGTTAAAATGCCAACAATATCCTTTGGCTTATCGAGAGCTGGAGCTGAAGTCACCTTAATTGTAGTATTCATTTCAACAGCAATAATACTAGCCAGAGTAGTCTTCCCAAGCCCTGGGGGACCACTTAAAAAAACATGATCAAGTGCTTCATTTCTATCTCTAGATGCCTTTATAAAAACACTTAAATTTTCCTTAATGTGAGATTGTCCTGCAAAATCTCTAAGGAATTTTGGTCTAAGTTCACTTTCATTCCTATCATACAGAAAATTTTTGTCAGAATTTAGAAGCTTAGAGCCCTCTTCTAAATTCATCTAATCCCCCTATCTTTAATAAACACTGCTATAGCCTCTAAAAACCAAAATCTAACCTGAAAGCCTTTTTAAAGTTTCTCTAAATAAAAACTGTTCTTGTTCAACTTCTCTTAACATTAAAAATTCATCAATAAGCATAATTTCCTTAATAGCAGCTACAACCAATTTTCTATCAAAACCCATATTAACAATTGACTGTTCAAGATCTTTAAATTTAAATACACTTGAGGTCAACTCATCAGCTTTAACAAGTTTTCCTCTAAGTTTTAAAAATATTTTGCCTGCTACTTTATTTCCAATGCCTTTGACCGTAGAAATACGCTTAACGTCTTCCCTTTCAATTGCATCTCTAAATTCATCATATTTCATTCCAGATAGCATCCTTAGAGCCGCTCTTGGTCCTATTCCATCAACACTAATAAGTTCTTCAAAAACTTCTCTCTCTGATACATTTAAAAACCCAAAAAGTTTAATTTCATCTTCTCGAAGATGAAGATAAGTTAATATTTCAACATCTTCCAGCAACCTCAATTCTGCATTACAAAAAGAACTAACCAAAACCTCAAATTCAAAGGGAAGTGCTACAATTACAATACTAGATTCTCTTTTCTCTATAATTTTACCATAAATTTTATTGATCATAGAATTAAATTATAATACATAAAAATTAAGGCTTGCCCTATTTCTACCAATAAAAATAAGGTATAAAGTAACTAATAATAAATAAATTTAGGATCAAAGATCTAAACTAATTGCTGCAATAATTTAATTTTATTCTCAAAATAACTTGAAAAAAATCTAAAAACATTCTATGGTTGATGATTACCATAATAAATTACAAGCCCCAGTGCATCACTACTATGATCACTAGTAAAAATAAAATCAGCTCTTATTCCAAGTAAAACACGAATAACGTATTTTACTTGTACTTTTTCAATCCTACCAAATCCAGAAATTGAATTCTTGACTTGTGGTAGAGTATATTCATAAAAATATTCTTATTCTTAGCAAAAGAAATATCTTCAATGCCTGCAACATCAGGTTTAAACTTATCAATAATAAGAACAATCTCATCAAAAATTAATTCTGACCTATCTCTCAAAAACATAAAAGGATCAATTATGACAGTTCCATCTTGAACATACATGTACCTACTCTTTAATATCTAAAATTCCCTCATCCAACATTTGCAAGACCAGGATCAATATCTAATATTCTTCTCATGCTCAATTTTAGAAAAACCTCCATAGCAAACTAATCAATCTCATCAATAATTTCTAAATTATGCACAACTTCTTGAACATCATCAAAATCTTCTAATTTTTCAATAAGAGAAAGAACTTTATCTATTTGTTCCTTATTTAAAGAAATCTTATTTTCAGGAAGAAGAGCAATCTCTGCAATATCTTCCTCAAACTTAGTTCTTAAAACAGACGAAATAGCTTCAAAAGTTTCAGCACTTGTTATAACCTCTATCTGAGAACCTTCACTATAAATATCTTCTGCACCTGCTTCTAATGCAAGCTCCATTATTTCATCTTCAGGATATTTATCTAAACTATACGAAATTAATCCTTTTTTGTGAAACATATAAGATACAGAACCTGGAGCTCCAAGAGAAGCACCATTCTTTGAGAGGACACTGCGTACCTCACTTGCCGTTCTATTTTTATTATCAGTTAAGCACTTAATTATCAAAGCTACACCATGGAGCGCATAAGCCTCATAAGTAAGCTCAAAATATTCAGCACCTGTATTATCTCCAATGCCCTTTTTTATTGCCTTTTCAATATTATCTTTAGGCATATTAGAAACTCTAGCTTTATTAATAGCAAGTCGTAACCTAGGATTAGAATCAATATCACCTCCACCCATCTTGGCAGCAATGCTTATCTCACGAATTAATTTAGTAAAAATCTTATTTCTCTTAGCATCAAGAGCACCTTTTTTTCTCTTGATAGTTGACCATTTACTATGACCAGACATTCAAACCTCCACCAACTTTACTAACTTTTCTAAGACATCAAACTTATTATGTCTAATTAGATGCGCCTTAATTGTATTAAACATCAACATAAGAACTGTAACAGGACCAATTCCACCTACTACAGGAGTAATAAATTTAACATTTTCTTTAATTGATTCAAAATCAACATCTCCTACAAGAACATCATTACCATCAACATCTACCCTAGAAATACCAATATCAATAACATAAGGATGCCCAACAATCATGCTAGCATCTATTAATTTAGGTTTTCCAACAGCAGAAATAATAATATCTGCTTGTTTTACATAAAGATCTAAATTAATACTTTTACTATGACAAGTAATCACAGTTGCATCATAGGGCTTACAAGAAAGCAAGATAGAAAGAGGCCTCCCAACAAGAGAACTTCTTCCAACCACAACAACAGTCTTACCAGAGATTTTTATTCCCTTATCAAATAAAACCTTCAAAACAGCAAGGGCTGTACAAGGAATAAATCCTTTCCTATCACCTAAAATCAACTTACCCAAATTAATAGCAGAAAGTCCATCTACATCCTTTGTACTTACTATACTGTTTAAAACCATATTTACATCTATTTCATTAGAAAGAGGTAATTGAACGATAATTCCATCAGTATCTTCATTTACATTTTCAGACTCAATCAATTGCAAAATATTATCTTGTCCTGAATGCTCAGCTAACTTAATAACATAAAAATTAATACCAATTTCTCTAGATACTCTTTCTTTAACAGCAACATAAAGTTTACTTGCAGGGTTATCATTTGCTAAAATAACTTTTAAAGAAATTTTATTTCCTAAATCATGATGTATTAAAAACTCTTTCAATAACAAATAATATTGATTTGCAAAAAGTTTACCATCAAAAACATTGTTCAACTTAAACCCTCCACCTATTTAGATCAAAACATCATACATTATACTATACTTGTATTATAAGCATAAATAAAGATAGACTCACACAAAAATTTAATTGTAATAAAACCCGTTTTTCAATATAATAACTTTTAAATAAAGAGTTTCTTAAAATATGGAGAATAATGAAAAAGAATCTTTTAATCGTACTCACCTTACTATTCTTGTTGCATACAAATGTGAAAAGAATTGAAGCATATTCAATTGATAGAAAGGGAAATTCTGTTATGGAAGTAGACTTAAGCTTAGGAATCCCCCTTTTTTACAATGATTTATCAAGCGTCTCCTCTTCAAATCTATACCCGGGAGGAATTGGAGCACTGAAATATAGATATCACATCCTAAGCAACTTAGCTATAGGTCTTGAGCTTAGATACCTGTTTAATTTTGACATCAATCATTCATTTAATTTATTAAATCCTGATTCTGGAATAGGTAAAACATTCAGTACAGTGCCTATCACATTCTTAACAACCTATGTATTTGACATAGGAGAGCTCCTTCAAATACCCATATTTTCAAATATAGGATTTTCTTTAAGCTCTTATGGGGATAAAAGTGACAGTATCTCAAATTTAAGAACTTTTGATACAATGCCTGTAATATCTATTGGTTCTGGAATCTTATGGAATTTCAATTATCAATGGGCTTTAGGAATTAC
This sequence comes from Borrelia hermsii DAH, assembly GCF_023035675.1. Classification (NCBI taxonomy): domain Bacteria; kingdom Pseudomonadati; phylum Spirochaetota; class Spirochaetia; order Spirochaetales; family Borreliaceae; genus Borrelia; species Borrelia hermsii. Next base: position 26,142 of record NZ_CP073136.1, read on the forward strand.
AACTGCATGGTGGACAATGTTTGAATTTGGCAATTCGGCTAAAACCGGACATTTTTTACTAATATCACTCTCAGTAATAGTAAATATCAACAAATTGTAGGTAAATATGAATAAAAAAGATTTTACAAAATTTATAATGATAATATTAACACTGTCAGTTTTATCATGTTCAAGTGAATCTATCTTTTCTCAGCTTAGCAAGTTGCAAAAAATAAATAGCAATAATAACATCTTAGACAGCTCAAGTCCAAGTGGCATCTCATTAGTCAATGATACCCTTTATATCGCAGCTATGCATTTATTTAAAAAAGAAAATGGAAATATTGAAAGAGTAAATTTTAGCAACTCTTATGAATTTGTAATTGACCTTGTCAATATATCAGGAAAAACATACTTATTAGTTCAAAACAAAAATGGACAACTAGAACTCTACTCTCTTGAGGGTAACAATTGGAAACTTCAATTTCAAAAGAATCTAATTCCAATTAAATTCTTAAAATCAATAGGTAAAAATAATATTGCTTCAGCTTATATTCTAGCATTAGGAGAAAATGGCAATCAAATTATTCTAAATATAAATGGAAACGATCAAACTCCCAACGGCACAACCAATAATGATAAATTTTATCAAATATCAAATAACAATAATTTAATTACTGGAAGATTTGCAAAAATTTGGCAACTAAATGGTGGCGGAGTGATAAATGTCAACTCAACAAATGAAATAATGGCAATAATAGAAACAAGCATCCGAGGATTTCAAGAAACACTATTACTAACTGGAAGAGAGCATGATACACCGGATAACAAATTCAAAATATACTCAAGCAAAAATAACTACAAAGATCCAATATTCAATCGCGATGGAATAGGAGAATTTATTGCATACTTTGCAAGAGAAGTTAATGGAACAATACTTATCGGAAGCAATAATGGATTTGTAGAACTTATAAAAGATAAAGATACATTTGCTCTGCAACCACCCTCACAATCTGTATTGCCAGGCTCTTACAATGGTTCACAATTAAGCAAAACAAGACTTAATGATATTATACCCATATCAAATGAAACAATTTATATACTAACCCAAGGAAAAGGATTATGGAAAATTGAAAATAAAAAACTAACTAAAGAATAAACGATGAAAATTCATTGCAAAATTTGAATACCGAACTCTATTAACTTCCTCATGAAAGTATTTTTTAACTTTAATACCTAAATTAATATTTAACCTAGATCTAAAATACAAATAATTTATATTATTTGTATCAAAAACTTGACCCTCATCATTCATAACTTTAATTTGCAAATCCAACAAGTTTTTAACAAATAATATGTCCCTGGTAACCACCATGCTATTCTTATCAACTAATTCTAAAATAAAAGAATCAACATCACTTACAACTTTAACAGAAGTATTTTTTGACATCTTTAAACTTAAATGCCTATTTGCAACTAAAATAAGATCCGCATTTCTATTTAACACAAAATTTTGTAAAAATTTTATTATCTCTAAATTACAAGAATCAGCATCAACAAAAATTTTATTTAACAATTTTATAATCCATTATCCTTAATGCTAAGAAAGACAAAATACGGGATTGTTTAACAGGCCCAAATACTCTAGAATCATTTAAAATCTTTAAATTCTCATTTAATAGAAAAAATTCATTTTTCTTTAAAACAAAACACTTAATTACTTCATTAAAGTTAAAAAAATCATTTAATCTATAACCACTCATCAAATTACCATTCAAATAATAAGAATTATTAGCTTTTCTATGAATCAAGACATCAAAACCCTTCACATAAACTATATCTCCTTGAGTAGCAGCTATTCTTGCAATTTTATAACTTTTGGTATTAAAAATTTTGTTTAAAAAAAATGAATCCCTGAAAAAATTTAAAATAAAATTTCCCCTTAAACTTAAATCTTCATAAAGCACAATATCATCCACTTTCAAAGGAACAAAAAAAGATCTCATATATTTTGAAACAAAAATCAAACTATTATTCTTTGTTATTAAAGGCAACATTTCATCACCTTGAAAAGTAAAAATTTGTAAAACAAATTTTGTAAAAACGTAATTTAATATCAAAAACAATAGAACAATCTTAGAAAGCTTTTGTCTTCTCTTTTTTCTTAAAAGTCTTTGTTCGAAAGTTAAATACGTTGCCATATTTAAATAAAACCTATTCTAGAAAAAGGGAAATACATAAAAAAAGCTTTACCAAGAATCTTATTTTTATCTATGACACCAAAAAATCTACCATCATAAGAATTATCTCTATTATCCCCAACAGGCAATACATACCCATAAGGCACATATATCCCATAATCTCTCATTATTGCCTTCTCCATGTAATAATCAACATATGGCATGAAAGCCACCAAATAACGATACTCCAATCTTTCAACTTCAAATCTATCAACTTCCCTAACATTAAAAAATGAAAAATCAGATATATTCTCTAGATTAACACTTAATTGATTTAATGCAATAAACATAGCAAGATTATCATAAACCTTATAATCCGAATCTTCTATGAGCTTCTTAATACCAAAATTATATCCTAATGCAGCTTTATAAGAATTTTCTTCTGTAAAACTTTCTTCTCCTTCCTTTTTAACAAACACTGTTCCATTTCGAAATCTTACAAGCTTACCATCGGCAAACAACGCTCTTTTGACAAGAAATCTAACACTAGGATTTCCATTTTCATCTCTATCAAGATCAATAAAACTGAAAGTCAACATATAAAGCAATCTATGCAAAATATCAAAAAAAAGCCCTTTTGATTTATATTCAACATTTTCAAAAATCACAATCTCTGCTTCATCTGGTTCTTTTATTCCATCTATTTTAAATACTCCCGGCAAAAGTTCAGGGCCATAAGAAAATTTATCCACAAATAACAAGTCCCCAATTTGAAGGGTATTTTCCATTGATCCTGATGGAATCCTATACGCTTGTAAAAAATACTGATTTATTCCCAAAACAAAAATTGAAGCACCCAAAAGTTCAAGTACAAAGTTAAGCATAAAGCCTCGCCTTTTAGCTTTAAGTTTATAAAAATACTTCCTTTTCTTCCTATAAGTTAAATATCTCTCAATAATCTCCACTAAAAAATTAGCAAACCTATCTAATCTTTCTAAATACATATACTTATCCTCAAAACTAAATTATACATAAAATCAATAATTATCAATATCTTCATAACCACAAAGCCTTATTAAAAAATATAATTTTAAATCAAGCAAAACTTGTTTGTATTTTTTAATTAATACAAACAAAGGAATATGCAATATTGAATTTCTTTTAATACTTTTTTATAATCACTATATATGCTCAAAGAGAATGATGGTCTTGATATTAATGAGGAATCGCTTACAGTAAAATTAAAACCAATATTAGGAATAACTCCAAAGATTTACGTTTTATTTACAATAATTATCCTACCCTTAATACTAGTATTTAGTTTAATCCTAAACGCCAAATTAAACAATCCTGGGGCATACTTAAAGGTAAAAACTAATATCAATAACGCACATGTCTATATAGACGAAAAATACATTGGAAGAACCCCATTTCAAAAATATGTAAATGCCACCAAAGGAACTTTAAAGATTCAAAGGTTCGGTTTTGAGACTTATGAAAAAAAAATTGACATACAAAATAGACTTTTCACAAGTTATAAATTCAATATTGATCTAAAACTAAGAGATCCTAGCAAGATCATTACACAAAGACAAAAAGAACTCTCGGTTATGACAAAAATTAAAAATACTAGCGACAATATAAAACTAATTCCAGTATTTTCATTAATTGTAAACGACCTACAAAATAACCCAGAATATATAAAAAAATTCTTTAAAACTTCCATTCCATATATACATTCAAATACAATGTTCAAAGATTTTTTCATAGCATACAAAAATATCTACTCAACAAACAATAACAGCAACAAAGAAATATGGGAATCTTTACAACAAAACTTTAATCTAGACAATAGATCAATAATTTGGTTTTTTGAAAATCTAGACAAAGAACAACAAAAACAAATATCCAACGAAACATGGTTTAAGACACTAATAGAAAAATTAAAAAATGAAAATAAAATATTAAACTTTGAAAGTCAAACCATAGATTTGTATCTAAAGAATTTTAAAAAGATAACATCTCAAAATATTGAAAGTATTCAAAATTACAAATTATATTCACAAGATCTTACACTCAAGACTACATATAAGTTAAAAGAATTTTTAATCCAAAATAAAAATGTGACTAAAGCTGAATATCAAGACTTTTTAAATGAAAATCCAAAGTGGGCACTAAACAATAAAGATAATTTGATCAAAGAAGAACTCGTAGATGAAGGTTACCTTAAAACTTTTAAACAAATGTCTTCAAATGAAGATATTACACACATATCTTATCATGCAGCAATAGAATATGCTAAATGGTATTCTTCAAATTTACCTAAAGGATTTAAAGCAAGACTTCCTATATCTCAAGAATGGGAATTATATCAAAGAGAAGTACCAAAGGCCATAGAAAATCTAAATATCAATGAAATATCTAAAAAAGTTGGATTTTGGAATCTAATGCAAAACCCAAGCTTCAATGAGTCCATATTATTTCAAGACGAAAACGATATATATTCTGCAAGCTCACACTTCAACTCACTAATCACTGAAATTAGAACATATAACTATAATAACAGCTCAAAACTTAAACCTTCAACTAAAGCTTCGTTCTTAAAATATTGGAGCTCTCCAAATATTGGATTTAGACTAGTTATTGAAAAGGAATAGATGTGAACTCATTACTACTTGAAAACAAAAAAGCAAGATTCAATTACTTCATTGAAGATAAAATAAGTTGTGGAATTGTTTTAAAAGGAACTGAAGTTAAATCCATTAAATTAAAAAAATTTTCATTTAATGATAGTTTTGCCAGCATTAAAAAAGATGAAATATGGCTTGAAAATTTACATATAGCAAAGTATAAAGAAGGTAATATTTTCAATCACGAAGAAATAAGACACAGAAAACTTCTTATAACAAAAAAAGAAATACAAAAGTTGAAAAAGTTTAAAGAAAAAGAAGGATACACATTAATTCCTATCTCGATTTATCTAAAAAATTCATTAATAAAAGTAGAACTTGGGATATGTAAAGGCAAAAAACTATTTGATAAACGAGAAATATTAAAACAGAAAAGCATAAAAAAAGATTTAAGTCGTGAAATTAAACAATATAAATAAGCTAAACAGCAATATAAAGCTTTAGAAATATAAATACACCCTTAAAAGGCACGGGAAACAAATACTACCAGACTATTTAAGAGTAGTTATAAATAAGCATATTACAGCTACTCAATTTTTATTTTGGCTCTTATAATCAATATCTCTTAATAAAAGAAAGTTCAAACATAAACCTAGCATCTTCATCAAAGCTCATATCAACTTCAGGTTGAAATCCTCCCAATGTAATTCCCAAATTCTCTTGAAGCCTTCTATTGTAACTAGACGCATGCGTAAAGGGAAGGATAACCTCAACAAGTCGCGTTAAAGTCATAGTAACCCCCCCTAACACAACCAAAGATAAAGCAACCACTGATGTCTTATCACCATCACTTGCAGAAATAGAGTTAACCATAGAATATGCACCATAACTTAACAAACCTAAGCCCAAAGCATCAAACCCTAAAATCAGCAATCCACCAGTAATATCGCCCTGCGCTAAAGATCCTATCCCAAAACCCACAAAACAATTCAATAGAAAAGGGATTAAAGGATCTTTTTTATAAGCCTCATAAAGCAACATCTTTTCTACACTACTAGAGGCCATCTCATCATAACTTTGGGCAAACCCAACAACAGTACAAAAGACAATTATCATCAAAATCAACACTTTTTTCATAAAAAACACCCCCCAAATAAACTATCTGTATTCTGAATTATATACATATTAAGAAAATTGTTCAATCTTTAAATTCTGCTACAAATCTATTTAAACTTAACTTTCTTAATAGTACTGCTTGCAATCCTCTTCCCAACAGAAATTCGTGATTTGATCATAAAATCATCAATATTAATCATTTTAACCACATCTCTACTATTAGAAAATTCTACAAATCCTGGATTTAAAGCCAAGTCTACAAATTCATCCCCATCATTTAAAAATTTATACACCTTATCCGTGATGAACTTATCTATCTTAAATCTCTTAACATAATAAAAATTATCAGTTTTACTTAGATAAATTATAGAAAACACTTGATCTTTAGAATTATTTATATCATAAATTAAGGCATTCACATTATTCTTATCAATAAAGGTTTTATCCTCAATATTTTTCAAAATATAAGAATTCTTTTTAAATATCAGTATTTTATCATAATAGCTAGCATTTCCAATAAACTCGCCATCAATAAGACTAGTCCCAACAAAACCTGCCTTTAAGTTTAAATAAACTTTCATATTTTTAGTAGCTATTTCTCTAACATTTTTTGACTTAATAAGAGATATTTCCGTCTTCCTATGATAAATTTTAGAATATTTTGCAAGAAGTTTATCAACAAAATTTATTGAATAACCTCTAATTGACCTAATATTACTCTCTACACTTCGTAATTCTTTGCTTAAAGTCCTGATATCTTTATTGTTCTTATCAATATCAAACATACTTATTTTTCTAATAGGAATTTTAAGTAAATTTTCAATATCATCTAAAACAATATCTCTAGACAAGCTATCTTTATACTTTAAAATTTCACTAAGCACAATACCAACAACATCAGATTCTTTAGAAATAGTCTCAAGAATTTTATAAATCTTCTTTTCAATAAATATTTGCTCCAAGGTTTTAGAGAATATTTTTTCAAGTATTTTACTTTTTTCTAGTTCAAGTTCCATCTTTAAAACCTTTTGCAAATGCTCAGCATGGAACTTGATAATATCTGTGATAGTATAGATAACAGGATATCTCTCGCTCAGTAAAAGCAAATTAACAGAAATAGAAACTTGACAATTCGTATAATGATACAGTTTTTCAATAACTTCACTTGCATAAACTCCTCTTGGAAGAGTTAATTCAATCTCTACATTCTCGGTAGTAAAATCGTTAATACTTGAGACCTTAATATAATTTTTTCGAATAGCTCTCTCAATTGAAGCTATCAAACTTTCAGTGGTTTCTCCAAATGGCAATTCTTTTATTAAAATGGCCTTATTATCATCTGTAGGCTCAATTCTTGCACGAACCAAAACTTTACCATTTCCATCAGCATACTCATTAACATCAACTATCCCACCTGTTGGGAAATCAGGATAAAGCTCATAAGACTCCCCAAGCAATTCACTCTTAACGGCACTTAAAATCTCATTAAAGTTATGAGGAAGAATTTTAGCAGCCATTCCAACAGCAATTCCTTCACTTCCCTGAATAAGTATTACAGGAATTTTAGCAGGAAAAATCAAAGGTTCATTATTACGGCCATCATAAGAAGGCTCATAAGATGTTATTTCCTTGCTATAAAGCACATCAAATGCCAGGGGAGTTAATCGACATTCAATATAACGCGATGCAGAAGCGGGGTCACCCGTTAAAAGATTACCAAAATTTCCTTGTTTTTCAATAAATAAATCCTTATTTGCCATATTAACAAGTGCTTCATAAATTGAGGTGTCTCCATGGGGATGGTATTTCATTGCATTTCCAACAACATTTGCAACCTTATGGAAATTACCATCATTCATCTCAAAAAGAGAATGTATGATCCGTCTCTGCACGGGTTTAAATCCATCAATAACACTAGCAATTGCACGATCCTTAATGACATAAGATGAATACTGTAAAAAATTATCCTTAAGTAATGTTTTAATATCCATTAGATTAAATTCTCCATAATAAAGTTTCGCCTCTCAGGAGTATTTGGCCCCATATAAAACCCTAATTGCTCTTTTATTTCCTTAATGTTGACAAGATCTACTTTTGTAAGTTTAATAGTAGCAACATCAATAAAACTCCTAAACTCACTCGGGGAAATCTCTCCAAGTCCTTTAAATCTTGTAACTTCTGGATTTTTAAGTTCAAAAATAGCTTTTTGCTTCTCTTCTTCAGAATAACAATAAATAGTGGAACTTTTATTTCTTACTCTAAAGAGTGGTGTTTCTAAAATATAGATATGTTTATTTAAAACCAAATCTTCAAAATAAGTCAAGAAAAATGTTAAAAGCAAATTCCTAATATGAAAACCATCAAAATCTGCATCTGTAGCAATTACTATCTTATTATATCTTAAATTTTCAATTGATTCTTCAATGCCAAGAGCCACCATCATATTGTATAGTTCTTCATTTTTATATATCTCAGACTTATTTTTTTCAAACATATTTTGAGGCTTACCACGAAGAGAAAATATAGCCTGTGTATATACATCCCTACAAGATACCATTGAACCTGTTGCAGAATCCCCTTCGGTTAAGAAGATCATAGTCGAACCAGAATGCATACTCTTTTCATTAAAGTGGAACTTGCAATCTTTAAGCTTAGGGATTTTAAAAGATATTCTCTTAGCTCTCTCTTTTGCCTCTCTACGTACGCTACTCAATTCTTTTCTAAGACGTTCATTGTCAACAACTTTGCTTTCAATTGCCTTTGCAAGTGTCTTATCTTTATAAAGGATCTCTAAGATTACCCTTTGTACTTCCTTAGCAACATTACTTCTAGTTTCAATATTGCCAAGCTTATTCTTAGTTTGACTTTCAAATATTGGATCTTTTATCTTAACTGAAAGAGTAGCTACAAGTCCTTCTCTAATATCAGTAGATGAATATGTTTTTTTTAAAAAATCATTAATGGCTCTAGCAAAACCTTCTCTAAATCCTGTCTGATGGGTACCTCCATCACTAGTATACTGTCCATTCACAAATGAAAAATATGTCTCGCCATAATTGTTTGTATGAGAGAATGCAAATTCTAAAGTCTTACTAGAATAATAAACAAAATTATAAAGTAAATCTTCATCTTTAATCTCATCATTTATAAAATCGAGAAGTCCATTATTAGATTGAAAAATCTGGTCATTATAATTAATTTTTAAACCTTTATTTAAGCAAGCATAGTGAAAAAATCTTCTCCGTAAAAAATCTTCACTATATTTATATTTACCAAAAATTTCAGTATCAGCTAAAAATTCAATATAAGTGCCATCATGCTCATCTGATTTACCCTCTGTAGTATTGATTAAATTTCCTTTTGAAAAAACAGCCTCAAAGAAGTTACCTTCTCTTATTGACCTTACTAAAAATTTTGAGCTTAAAGCATTAACGGCCTTAGTTCCAACTCCATTAAGTCCTACAGAAAATTGAAAAACATCATCATTATATTTAGCACCAGTATTAATAACAGAAACACTCTCCACAACTTTTCCAAGAGGAATTCCACGACCATAATCTCTTACACTAATGACATTATCTTCCTTTTTTATCACAATTTCTTTGCCATAACCCATAATAAATTCATCAATTGAATTATCGATGATCTCTTTAACTAAAATGTAAATACCATCATCAATATTAGAGCCATCTCCCAATCTCCCAATATACATTCCAGATCGCAACCTAATATGTTCAAGGGAAGATAAGGTAACAATTTTACTCTCATCATAATTATTTGTCTTCATTTAAATTCCTATCAATATTATATTGAATTTTCATTATTTCTAGTTTTTTAACTATCTTATCTCTAACAATAACATGAAGCCTCTCTTTTTCATCATTTGTCAAAATAGAAACATCTATTAAAGAATGAATATGTACATATATGGATAATCCTGAATTCAATATCAAATTTTTAACAAAAATCTTATGCGTATTAAGCAAAGTAACAGGAATAATTGGAGAATTCGTCCTTAAAGCCAGATTAACAGAACCTCTTTTAAAATCTCTTGTATCCTTACCTCGATTCCTAGTGCCTTCAGGAAAAATTCCAATAGCTCCCCCCTCTTGAATAACCTTAGTCGCCTTCCTTTGAGTAATAGCAGAAGATTTTATACTATTCCTATTTATAAAAATAGCTCCCATAGAAATTAATAAAAAATTAACTAAAGGAATGCTTAAAAGCGATCTCTTAGCAACTATCACAAAGGGTTTTACAAAGACATAAATTAAAAAAAGTGGATCCATTGAAGCAATATGATTTGCCATAATGAGTACACCACCCTTCTGAAAAGAACAATCATTATCCTTTGTAATAACAACCTTAATTCCAGCAAACCACAAACAACTCTTAATAGCGAATCTAACTAATATAAAACTAAATTTTATAAAATGACTTTCAAACTTAAAAAGTTTAAAAATTAAAAATACTGGAAATAAAACAGTAAAAATCAAAATAAAGAAAAAAAAATTAATATAAGCCACAATACTTCTTAATATTTTCATAAATTTATCCTAATTTCTCTATCCTTTCAAGTTTCAATTTCTGCCCTTTCATCAAATTTACTTCATCTTTTAAAATTTTAATAGGATTAAGAACAATTGTAGAAAACTTTTGCTTCTGCACTATTCTCTCGCTATGCTCAATAATAAAGGCTGCGCTTATCTTATTTTCATCCATGCTAACTTCATACTCAAGCACTAAATTATTATTTAAACTAAAAACATTAAAAATTCCATAATAAATGTTATCTCCAACAATATAAGTAAGATTAGGATAAGAAAAATCATAAATTATATCCTTATACACATAATTACCATTTGGAATAAACAAAGAGTGCTCTGAATCATCAACTAAAACAGAATCATTAAACCGTTTAAAAACACCTGAGAATCCATACTTATCATAAGCATCAGTTCCAGTATCAATTTTTATTTCAATATTATCAATATCAATGATTTTAATCCAAAAATTATACACTATTAAATCTGAAAAAATAGACTTGGTACTAATATTAAGAGTATTATAAGCAGGTCTTGAGATATACTCAATGTGTGCTATTTCTTGAGAATTGTTCTTAAAAATACTAATTTCATTAAGATGCCTATTAAACGATAAAAATAAAACATTCTCAAAGTTTGATTTCCCTAAACGTTGATGTGCATCACTATCATACCAAACACCATATAAAAATTTATAAACTTCATCTTTGGGCAAATGCTTTAAAGTCTTATATACATCATTATCTATCCGCCTGATCTTCTCACTAGCGGATAAAGGATAATACTTGCCTTGTAATTGAGAATACTCATACTTTTCTATCTTACTCACTACCATATCCTCACCCTGCTTTTCATACCTTTCTAAAGAAATAGAATAACTCTCCCTTGATCTCTTATCATCATAAGCTGAAGATCTCTCATATTTATTTATAATAATACTTCCATTCACCTTATCAAAAAATATAGGTCTATACGATGCAACATTATTAGCAACAGCTCTTTGAAAGACATACAAAACAGAATCTTCATTTAAAAAACCTTGGACTACTATATCAAAATCATAATCACCAGTAATATCTTCAAGATACATATTGTAAGAATTTTTAGAATCAATATCTACTTGTGTTTTAAAAAGAACGACTGCCTCATGACTTTTTGGATCAAAACCAATAATAAATAAATAGGTTTTAAGATCCGCAAAATTTTGCGCTAAAACTACTTGTTCAAAATAAACATCTAAATTTAAATTTTCCTGATGAACTGACAGAATCTTGTAACCCTTAAGATCAATAAGAGAATCAAAAACATCATCTCCAGTATCTCCACTTACATCCACATCAGAATAATTTATTTCACTAACTTTCTTTATCTCTTTATTAAAAACAATAAAATCCCTATTTCCCTTAACACAAGAGAATAGAAGCAAAAAAAGAAATATAATCCATTTTTTAAAACACATACCACATGATTTTTACCTATTATTTTCACCAACAACTTAAATGTTTCAACATACTAATTGCTGGTCTTTAAACCAAAATCCTGCAAAGAAAAAAATGCCTCATTAAAATTTTCCTTAAAATTATTTTTATTCAAAACATAATCTATCACTAACTTAGTATTCGCCTGATAAAGACTATCAAAAATACGATCCTCTTTAATTAAATTATTATCACTAACAGAATAATTAACACTTGGACGCAAAGAAAATAAATAAACTCTGTGATCTGCTAAAAAAGGCTTAGACCATTGACCTTCTTTCAAATCAAAAATGATATCATAGAAATCCTTACTATTGCTAAAATTTGAGAGTTCCTTTAAAGTACTAGGATAAACATTCATATTATAAGCAAGATTAACGGTATCTTCTTTTAATGCCAAATTATGTTTTTTTAAAACTTGTTGCGCTCCATCAGAATTAATTTCACTCAAAACACCATTAAGCTTATTCTCAAGAAAAGTCTCAATAACATTTGGTTCATAAGTTTCTATGTAATTCCTAACAGAATTAATATCATGCTCTGAATTTTTATCAAAATCATAAATATTGCTTAATGCTTTGTATATCTCATATTCATTTCCATTCTTAGATTTAATAGGACTGGTAAATTCATTCATCTTCAAAGAAAAAATTGCAGCAAGATCCTCCTTTTTCTCAAGCATAAGATCCAAATCAAAATAATATTTTCTAGAAGAAGCAACGCCTTTAAAATTAGTAACATCTTCGGAAAAAAATTTAGCAACCTCTTCAAAAGGCATGCCCTTAGATAATTTCTCATAAGCATCACCAGCATCCTTTAAATTTTTAAACCGAATAGAAACAATATCTAAACTCTTAAACAACTTTTGGTTCTGCTCAGCATAAGAGCTGACCTCATCTTTAGGAAAATCTTGATATGAAAGTTCAACATACGCAACATTCTTTCTAGCTTCGCTCATACTTTTAATAGCATTCGGGATAGAATCTGGCAATATAAAGCTGCTGCTTAAGAAAATTTGCATGTTTGAAGAGAGTAAGTTTTCTACTGATTCACTATGAATTTTAAACTTTTGATAATCAGAAACTTTATTGTATCTCTTGGGACTAAAATTACCACTAGAGTCTAAGTACACAGGAGAGTTCATTAAATTTTTATTCAAAATATTTTTTGAAACATAGAAGCTATTAGTCTTTGCCAAATCAAGAAAGGCAATATCTTCAACATATTTCATAAAAGCCAAGTTCCAAATAAAATATTCTATATCAAGATTGTTATCTTTTTTTAATTTAGAATAAAAATTTGAGTAAGAATTAACATATTGAGCCAATTTATTACCTTTTTCATAATAAATTGGTTGCCCTTTATAAGATCCAAATTTTAAATTAGATGAATCAGTAGTATCAAATAAACCTGGCATTAAGGGTGCAATAATAAACCCAAATACAATTAAGATAAGCGCTAAAAGCCCCCATAGCCCAACCCTTTTATCATTAAAATCAACTTTGGATATAATTTCTTTTGCATCTCTTACTCTCTTACGCATAAAAACAACCCTTATAATTTAAAGTAAAATAACATTTTAGATATTAAAATAGCATAATTAACATATTATTTCAATTAAAACATTTATATCAAAAAACATTTTTGGTATCATAAATGTATTTAAATGTTTTGGGAACTAAAAGATCCCTATAGCTTAATAATGAAAAATGTGGTAGAAGATGACGCATATGCACAGTGGATTTAATATCAAAATAAATCAAGAAGAACTTAGTAGGCTCACCAAAATAATTTATAATAATTTCGGTATTAATCTTAACGAGAAAAAAAAATTATTAATTGAAAGCCGATTATCATCAATAATCAAAGCAAAAAATTTGAGCAGTTTTACAGAATACATTAATTACTTAGAAAATCAAAAAAATCAAATATCTTTAATAGAATTAGTGGATAAAATATCAACAAATCACACTTATTTTTTTAGAGAACCTAATCATTTTGAATTTCTTGAGAACAAACTTTTACCCAAAATGCTTAAACAAATGATGCAATCAGAAGAAGAAATTAGAATATGGTCAGCTGGATGTTCAAGTGGAGAAGAAGCATATACAATTGCAATGATATTAAACGAATACATAGACAATAACAAAATCCACTGCAAAGTAAAAATCCTAGCAACAGATATTTCAATTACTGTTCTTAATGAAGCTAAACGGGGAATTTATCCAGAAGATCGGGTAAAAACACTTCCAAAACATCTAAAAAACAAATATTTAAATAAACTTACAAATAATAAATTTGAAGTCAAAGACATACTTAAAAAAATGATTCAATTTAAAAAATTGAATCTAATGAATGAATTTTTTCCATTCAAGAAAAAATTTGATTTAATCTTTTGCAGAAATGTAATGATTTATTTTGATGAAAAAACTAGGAATAAACTTGCTGAAAAATTCAATCAACATTTAAAAAATGATTCTTATTTATTCATTGGTCATTCAGAAACAATTAGGGGCAATAAAAATTTAGAGTACATCATGCCAGCAACATACAAAAAAATCAATTAAATAAAGCAACTTACAATTGCCTATTTACCACTTAAATGCCTATTTCTTTAAGTCAGATTTACTTTCTCTCCTACTTTAACAAAATAAAGTAACTCACCTATCGTTGCAACATGGTCTCCAACTCTTTCTAAAAAACTATTTAAAAATAGTATATTTAAAAGATAATCTAAATTCTCTGGATTATTTTTCATCGCATCAATTACAACCGTTCTTTGCTTTGAAAATAGTTTATCTATAATATTGTCGTACTTTACTATTTTAAGTATTTTAATAAAATCTCCATCAAAGTAAGCATCAAAAATATTTGCAAGCATATCTTTTGCTGTGTCTGCCATTTCCCTTAAAGGCTTCTGATAAATGTCAACCGAAGAAAAATCCCCTTCATTAGATTCTAAAAGGAGTACAACCTTTACAATTTTAGTAGAATGATCCGCAATACGTTCAAGAGAGCTAATTATTTTAATAATTGCCAAAATTTCTCTAAGTTCAGTAGCAACAGGGTGCTCAGTAGCGATTATTCGTCCACATAAATCCTCAATATCATATTGATAATCGTCTATCATTTTTTCATCTTCATTAATAATCTTTTTAGCCAAATTTTTGTCTCTAGATTCCAAAGCTATTAACGAGTTTTCTATTATTTTAAGAACACACTCCTTCATATCCCAAAGATAATCTTTAATAACTTCAAGTTGTTTAGTAAGTTTACGCCTAATCATACCAAATTCTCCTAAAAAAACCGTTTTAAAAATAAATATCTCAATTTAGAGAGCTCATAATAACTGCTAAAAGGATAGCTATCAATAACTCTTTTATAGCAACTAAGAGACTTTACAAAATCCTTATATTTGCTCTCACTCTCATATAGCTTGCCCAACAAATAGTTATATCTATCTGGAAACCTTGAATTTAAATATTTTGGATAGTATAGCAAACTTAAATTCAAAAAAAACTCATATTCGCGATTCATTAACAAAAACTCAAGAATATCAAGATAAATATCCTCACCAAAAGCAACATTATTCTCTACTAAAAATTTAACATCTTTTAATACATTTTCCACCTTATTCAATTTAATTCCAAGATTAATAAGACTTAAAAAAATCTTATTAAAGTATCTATCTCTCAAACTCAAGTAATTCAAGTAAGAATTTAAGTAATCACCACTCTTATAATAAAGCTCAGCCTTTAATAAAATATATTCATCATCATTAAAATCGTACCTATTAAGTAGCTCAATTGCTCCCTTATAGTCATTAATGTAAGATAAATTTAAAGCTCTCCTCATAATATCTCTCAAACTTGAATTATTATCACTCTTATCAGTTTGAATACCTTTATCTAGATCCAAATTATCCTCAGGTTTGATTTCATCTAATTTAGAAAATCCTTCCCCTTTAGTAATCTTTAAAATTACATTTTTAGTAAACTCCCTAGAATCTTTTACATTTTGATATCTAAAAGTCAACATAATAATTCCAACATTCCTTGAGGTTTGAAAAGTAAACATAGCCCCATCCTGATAAGATTCTGCTAAAAGTTTAATAAAGGCATTATTCTTAGCATTCTTAATATAAATCCAAGCTGCATCTTTAAAAAAAAAATTAAACTTTGAATTAGTATTTACCAAAAATTCTTGCTTCTCACTACTAAAATCAAGCTCATACGTACTATATCGATTTTCAAAAGCCAAAGAAGATATTATACTGATAATAAAAAATAAAAAATTACAATAAATAAAACATTCTTTACTCACTTATAATTTTCCAAAATTTTATCAACCAATAATTCATTTTTCTCTTCCAAATCAATATTAAACAAATTATCTGACTTTACCCAAAGACTCTTAAGAAGCTCCTCACTAATTGACTGATGATGCATTACACCATCCTCTAATTTACCATCAGGAAGATCAGGTTTGGGAAAGAAAAAATCATCCATGTTTAGACTAGAATTTAAATCAAAATAAAAATCTTCTATATTAAGTAACTTTAATTTACGACTTAAATCTTCTTCTACACTACTACGGGTATTTTCAATCATTCTATATGAATAAAAATAAGTAAGAAAAGAAACAATAATCGATAAAAATATCAATATTAAAAAATATTTCTGAAAATGAATTTTTTTCTCTCTCATAATAATTTCCCTATATACTAAGTAAATTATATATTAAATATTACACTTTCTCCATTATCACTAGTAACACCGATTAAATTTTTACTTCCTTGTGCAACATACATATTATGAGTTATTATCAACAATTGAACTTTCTGCCCAAGCTCCTTTAAAAGCCCTGAAAGTTTGTTACTATTCTCAAAATCAAGAGAAGCATCTATTTCATCAAGCACACAAAATGAAGCTGGAGAATAATAATACAAAGCAAATAAAAATACTATGCTAATTAAAGAATGTTCTCCCCCAGAAAGCATTTTATTCCTCTTAGCTAACTTATCTTTAAAGTTTATTTTGATTTCTATCTCACCTAAGTCCTTATCATAAAAAAGACTCCCATTGCCCTTAAACATTCGACTAAAAAAATAAATAAAATGGTTATTAATCTCACCAAAAGCATCATTAAATCTTTTATCAATTTCCCTCTTTATTTTTCTCCTCAGCTTATTTAGAGATTCCTTAGTCAAGTTTAAATCATCTATTTGCAGACCTATTTTCTCAACCTTTTCTTTTATCTCATTATATTCTCTCTCAACATTAAAGAAAATATAATTATTATGTTCAATAACATTGATTTCTTTTTGTAAAGCATCTATTTTTGCCATATCTTCTGTAAGTTCAAACTTTTCCAAATTCTTATTAACACGATTAAAATCTTTTATCTCATCCTCAATATCTAAACTAGAATTAAACAAAACGTCATATTCCGCCTGTTTTTTCATATATTCATAATAAGATGAATTTTTAAAAGCATCTAACAAATTTAAAGAATTAATCTCATTACTAGCAACCAATTCATTACCCTTAGCTTCACTTAAAAATTTATCCAAATTAACATTAATATCACTTCTCTCCAAACTTAATTCGTCTAATTTTAAGTTCAAATTATTAAGCCTTTCCATAAGCTCATCCCTAGTTTCAAATAAAAATTTTAAATTACTATCTATTAATTTAATCTCATCTTCATTCTTAAGTCTAGAAAGTTCTGTATATTCAATCTCTCCTAATATCTCGTTTAATTTTATAGTTTTATCTGATACCAAAGCCTCAATAGTAGTAATTTCCTTTGCAAGACTAGCCTTAGAATTATTTTTTGAAAGCAAAAATTTTCTTAAATCGACATTTTGCTCAAATATAGGTTCAATTTTTTCCTTTAATAAATTTAAAAGCTTATCTTCCTTGACTATATATTTAAGCAAATTTTCCCTAATCTCTTTAATATATTTTATGCTTAAGGTATCTTCAAAAGACTTTAAAGCATTAAAAATATTTTTCTTTAGTAGTTCAAATTCTTCTATGTTACTCTCCTTAGAAATTGATAAGACTAAATCAATAATTTCAAAAAAACTCCTAGTATACCTATTGATCTCATCAGTGAGATCAAAAAAATCTTTCTTCTTAGCTTGAAGAGAATTATTCAAATTCATTAGTTCTTCATTTATGCTAACCTTTACTGATTCAATTTGTGCCTTATTGCTCATAAAAATATTTGCTAAATTTAATTTTCCTTTTCTGTCATGTTCTAATTTTTGAATTTTGATCTCTATTTCAAGTAATTTAGATTTTAAAGTTTCAATTTCCTTTTTAATTACCTCAATATTTTTAATAACATTCTTTTCTCTAAAAGAATAAAATTCTAACTTTTCTTTAACACTTTCAATAGAAAAGCTATTTAAAGATAAAATCTTATCTATATCCTTAATATCTAATTTGCTCTTAAGTTCATTCAACTCAAAATTAATATTAAAGAGTTTTTTTAATCGTAAGTTCTTTTCCAATGCCTCTAAATCTTTTTTTAAGTTTTGATACTTACCCTTAAGCAAAAAATCATTTTTAATCTTCTCATATTTATTATTTAACTCATCCCTTAAAATCCAAAGAGAATTTAAGTTTTCTTTGGACTTTTCCAATCTCTTATATGCCTGCTCTTCTTCAACTCTAAGCATATCTATTCCACTCGCCTCTTCTATTAAAGATTTCAAATTAATATTTCCACTTGAAGAAATTCTTTCAATTTTACCTTGATTAATAAACATATAGGGTGAATTCTTTAACCTTAACTTATTGATAAGGCTCATATAACTTTTAAGATTTAAAGTATCATCATTCAAAAAATATTCACTTGTGCCATCTTTATAAAGCCTTCTTCTAATGTAAAATCTATCCCTAAAATCACTAACAGACAAATCTTCATTATTAAAGAAAAGAGTCACCTCCGCAAAATTTGATTCTCCTGACTTAGCAGCAGAAATCAAATCTGTAATATATTTAACTCTTAAAATACTTAAATTATCCTCCCCTATACAAAAACGAATTGCATCTAATAAATTACTTTTCCCACAACCATTAGGCCCAACAATAAAATTTAAACTACTATTTAATTTTAGTTCTTGCATTTTAACAAAAGATTTAAAGCCTAAAAGGCCTATTTTTTCTAAAAACAAAGCTACTCCCAATTCAATTACAAATAAGATTAATTTACTAAGAATAATTTTATATTATAATCAATAGTTATGATTTGTGGAATTGATGAAGTTGGACGAGGTTGCATCTTTGGACCTGTTCTTAGTGCAGCTGTTATTTTTAAAGGAAATCCTAATTTTTTAAATGAATTAGATGATTCAAAAAAACTTAAAAAAGCAAAAAGAGAATATCTCTCATCATTAATACTTGAAAACTCATATTATGCGTTTGCAGAAGTATCTAATGAAACCATTGATAAAATCAATATTCATCATGCTTCGCTTCTTGCAATGCAAATTGCATATGAAAAGTTAGACATAAACTGTGATTTGGTACTTGTGGACGGAAAATTTATTCCAAAAATAAAAGCTAAAAAAATTCAAGCAATAATTAAAGGAGATTCTATTATTAATGAAATAAAAGCAGCATCAATCATTGCAAAAGTACAAAGAGACAAATTGATGGATGAATACAATAAAATTTACCCCCTATATGCACTTAACAAAAACAAAGGATATCCAACAAAGGAACATAAAGAGGCAATAAAAAAACATGGAATTTCAAATCTTCACAGAAGAAGTTTTAAGTTCATTTAAATAAAATTTTAATTATCTCCATTTCTAGGTCTTCCTGATAAACGATAATTCCTATCAAAACTAAGATTATTATTTTTAATTCTTTCACTATGGCGGTCAAAATCATTATGATACTCCCTTCTTGCAATCGAATTCTCAGAAATCTTTTTCTTAATTACAGAAATTGCTCTTAACAAATTTGACTCAAATTCTTCAATATTCTCTTCATAAACAAAAACCGAATGTCTCTCAAAATCTCCATTAACATTTCTCTTGCTCTCTACAATATTCAAAAAATAATCACCCTTCCTATTTTCTTTGACATTAAAAAAATAAGTTCTATCAGAATTTGTAAATAACTTATCAGAATATACTTCCCCTCTCTCGCCCATTAATTCCTCCACACAAAAAGTCTTTATATCATGTCAGCTTACACAAAAGTTAACATAATTGTACTTACTAAACAAAAAAAATACTAGCCAAAATTAATAATAAAATTAATTGACATAAAGTGTATTTTTTTATAGAATCAACTCTGTTATTTATGCGTCCTTCGTATAATGGTCAATTACCTTAGCCTTCCAAGCTAATGATGTCGGTTCGATTCCGATAGGACGCTTTTTCAAATAAAATTACAAGTCAGTATATATTTTAATTCAAAATAATATTGGAGATGGCGGGAATTGAACCCGCGTCCTAAAAATAATATCATAAATATCTACAAGCTTAGCTAGTGTTTTCTTTAAGTAATAAGGTTTGGAAAAACTAGCAAACCGCCAAATTACTCTCAAATTTAAAAGTCCCTAAAAATCAACTTGAAATATTTTTAAGCAAGCTTTGATGTCTTAAAAGAGTATAAGCTGAACCTCAAAGCAAAATCCAGCAGAACTCTCTGCTAATTTAAGCAGCCATTACAAGATTTGAACTTGTAAAGTTATTATTTCTTGCATTTATTAAAGAAGTTTTAAGAGATTCCCTCTGCTTGCAATTTATGCTACTAAAGTTTTTAGTCAAATCCAAAACATCCCCTCTAGATTATGTTTTAGAAAAAAGTATAACATAAATGCATTGAAAAAGGCAAAATAATCTAATTTGCAAAACAACATATAAAAGCTTATAATAATCCTAATATTATTAATAAATAATAAAGTGATAAATTGCAAGGAGCCTTTTTGAATAACGAAATTCTATGGTGCATTATGTTAATTTGTACCTATTTAATTCTACTTATTATGTACAAGTTTTTTGGGAAAAAAGGATTATTCGCATGGGTAACATCATCTGTAATTATTGCAAACATTCAAGTTTTAAAGCAAATTACAATATTTGGATTTAATGCCACCCTTGGTAATATTATTTACGCATCATCATATGTTGCAACAGATATTCTATCAGAATTTTATGGTCGCGAAACCTCAAAAAAAGCAGTTTATATTGGATTTATGGGATTTATAGCATTTGCCTTCATCACAAATATTCAACTTTATTTTTCAACAAATAGTTTTGATATATATTTAACAAGCTTAGAAAGTATTTTCTCTTCAATTCCAATTCTATTAGCTGCATCAATTATAGCGTACATAATATCTCAACTAAATGACATATACCTATATCAATTTATTAAAGACAAATTTCCAAAATTCATATTTATACGAAGTAACGGCTCAACATTAGTAAGCGAACTTATAGATACAATAATTTTCGTAAGCATTGCAACATATTTCAATATATTTTCAAAAGAAGCTTACTTAGATATAATAATTTCCACATATCTCATTAAAGGAGCTGCTGGTATCCTCGGAACTCCATTCATCTACATTGCAAAATGTATATATCAAAACAAAAAAACTTCAATATGAGGGTAATATCCGTTTAACTATTACCCATTAATTTGTTATAATTAGCAATATGATAGATATAATTTTATGGATAACTTTACTCGCATTTGTGTACCTACAATTAACATTATTGTACTATCTATTCGGAAAATCGGGTCTTTTTTGTTTTAACATCATTATGACAATACTTTCAAATCTTATTATATTAAAAAAAGTGGTTATATTCGAACAGCAAATGAGCTTATCGGGAATAACATTTCTCTCAATTCTTTGCTCATTAAACCTGATTACAGAAAAATATAATGAGCAATCAGCAATAAAGTCCATAACATTAAACATGCTTATACACATAACTTTTGTAATAATGATGCATTTTACATTACATTTTCAACAAAATGAATTTGATACTTCTAACATACATTTAAAAATATTATTTTACAATGCTTCTTATATTTCAATAATTTTCACTGGAACGTATATTATATATCTATGTAATTATGTTAATATAAAAATATATTCTATACTACAAAAGAATCATGTAAACAATAAATGGATAAATCATAATTTGTCAAGACTATGCTCCTCGTGTATAGCTTACATGTTAGCTAATATTTCAATGCATGTAATAGCACAATTATACCCTGGCAAGAATATTAATATGGTGGAAAGTTCATGGATTTTTACCATCATAATTATGCTCATTGATACTCTAATCTATTATTTCCTAAATACTATGAAAGTCAAAAAAACTTAAGTTCTTCAATAGCCTGATAGTTTTTTATAATTTTTCTATAATAATCAAGTTTTAAAACCAACTTCTCATCTTCATCTAATAAATACCTAATAGAACTTTTTTTTAAACGACTAATCAATGAATAAAAGACTATCGCAACAGCAACAGAAAGATTATAGCTTTGCGTAAAGCCATACATTGGTATTTTTAAATGCAAATCAGCATTTTCTAAGACCGAATGACTAAGTCCTGTTAATTCCGTTCCAAAAAATATTGCCAACTTAGCATCAATTGGAAAAT
Organism: Borrelia hermsii DAH; assembly: GCF_023035675.1. Taxonomy (NCBI): domain Bacteria; kingdom Pseudomonadati; phylum Spirochaetota; class Spirochaetia; order Spirochaetales; family Borreliaceae; genus Borrelia; species Borrelia hermsii. The sequence goes on from NZ_CP073136.1 coordinate 48,720, forward strand.
CTTCAAGGGATATAGCCTTATTATCTAAAGATGTAGCTACTATTTTATATCCATTACCCTTCAGATTATCAAATGCAGCCTTAACACATTTATATTTAATTATATCTATCCATTTTGAAGCACCAAGAACAACACCTGGATTTAAAGTATATTTATTATTAGTCTCAATAATATGAATATTACTAAGTCCCAAAATTTCAATTGTACGCATTGTAGCACTTGCATTTTGAGGTTGGAAAATATCTTCAAGAACAAGTGTTAAATAATTTGTTCGATTATTTAGCACTTCATTTATTCTCTCTCGCCTTTTCTGAGTGATAAATTCAGACAGAATTGCTATTCTCTTAAATGTATCATCGCTCACAAAATATAATTTTAGATAAAAAACCAATAAAATCCAATTAAAATGTTAAAAAATAAATTATTTTTTATATAATATTAAAAGTGGAAGTAAAAATCGAAGAATCTTGGAAAGAAATATTAAAAGCTGAATTTTGCAAAGGATATTTCAAAAGACTTGTAAATTTCATAAAAAATGAATATAAAACTAAAAAGGGTAAAATATTTCCACCTCCAAAGTTAATATTCAATGCATTTGATTCTTTGCCATTTAAAGACATAAAAGTAGTAATACTCGGGCAAGATCCGTATCATGGTAAAAGACAGGCTAATGGTTTAGCCTTTTCTGTTAATTCAGATATCAAAATACCTCCATCACTACAAAATATTTTTAAAGAAATAGAGAGAAGTTTAAAAATTCAAACTATTCCAAACGGAGACCTAACACGATGGGCAACGCAAGGCGTATTTTTACTAAATTCAATATTAACAGTAGAAGAAAGCCGTCCATCATCTCACAAAGACATTGGTTGGGAAATTTTTACAAACGAAGTAATAAAAATTATTTCAAAAAACCTAAATAATATTGTGTTTATGTTATGGGGTAATTTTGCAAGAGGAAAAAAAGAATTGATAGATGCATCAAGACATTTAATTCTTGAAACAAGTCATCCATCCCCTTATTCCGCACATAATGGCTTTTTAGGATCAAATCACTTTAGTCAAGCTTTAAGATATCTAAAAGAACACAATAAAAGTCCAATAGACTTTCAATAACACCGACTTGCCTAATAACGCATCAAGCAAGTCATTTAATTATTTTTCTTTATCTGAAGTATCCTCATCAAGAGTATCTTTATCTTGCTTTATGTCATCGTTCCAAAATGTTGAACTTTTTTCATCTATCTTAACATCTCTTAACAAACTATTATCAACTCTTTTGGTATTAATAAAAGACAATGCAATCACAAAAATAAAAAAAAGCGTAATAAAAAATGCTGTAATTCTTATCGCAATATTTGAAGATTTTGCCCCAAAAATAGAAGAACTACCACCTCCAAACACCCCTCCAATACCATCACCTTGTTCATCTTGAAATAACACTAACAAGATAATCATAAATGAAGTAATAATAAAAAAAACAAATATTAAAAATCTAAATAACTCCAAAATAAACCCCTCTATTTGGCCACCTTATTAACTATATTCAAAAATGAATCGGCCTTTAAAGATGCACCACCAATCAACGCTCCATCAATGTCATTTTCCCCCATAAGGCCTCCCACATTATCAACATTAACAGAACCACCATACTGAATAATAATGTCATCTGCTGCTGAGGTTGAATACAATGATTCAATCTCAAGTCTAATTGCCCTGTGAACCTCTTGTGCCTCTTCTTTTGTTGCGGTTTTTCCAGTTCCAATTGCCCACACAGGCTCATAAGCTAAAATTATTCGCTTAAGATCAGATTCAGAAACAGACATTAAGCCTCTTCTAATTTGATTTAAAACAACATCTAAGGTTTTATTATTTTCTCTCTCCGAAAGAGTTTCCCCAATACAAAGAATTAAATATTTAAATGGATGTTTAAGTCCTGCAAGAATTTTCTTATTTATTACTTCATCAGTATCTCCAAGATAAGTCCTACATTCAGAATGACCAAGTATTACGTAATCAACTCCAAATTCTAAAAGCATAGAAGGTGAAATTTCACTTGTTCTTGCTCCACTATTCTCATAAGACATATTTTGAGCACCAAGAAGAACATTACTTCCCTTAGTAACTTCGCAAACTTTACAAAGAGACGTAAATGCGGGTGTTATCATAATCACAACATCATCATTAATATTTTGTACTCCGTCTACAATTTGTTTTGCAACACCTGCAGCCTCTACACTTGTATAGTGCATTTTCCAGTTTCCAGCTAAAAACATCTTTCTCATTTTACTTCTCCAACACTTTTATGCCTGGCAAAATTTTTCCCTCAAGATACTCAAGAGAAGCACCACCCCCTGTTGAAACATGGGTTATTTTTTCAGATAAATTAAACTTATTAACAGCAGCTACTGAATCTCCCCCACCAACAACCGTAATCCCAGAGCAACTAGCCACATATTCTGCAACCTTTGCTGTGCCTTTAGAAAAAGAATCAAACTCAAAAACTCCAAGGGGTCCATTCCAAATCACAGTCTTTGCACTAACCAGAACTTCCTCAATTTTTCTCAAAGTTTTCTCACCAATATCCATTCCAATCTTGCCATCAGGAATATCAATAGCATCAACATACTCAGGAATTGAATCTTCCTTAAATTCACTTGCAACAATATGATCAAGAGGCAAAATAACTTTTACATCTAATTCCTTTGCCTTCTTTAAAAAAGACGCAGCCACATCAATATATTCATTCTCCAAAAGAGATTTCCCAATAGAATGCCCTTCTACCTTTAAAAAGGTATATGCCATTCCACCACCAATTACCATTACATTTGATTTTGGCAAAAGGGATTCTAGTACTGCAATTTTTGAAGAAACTTTTGAACCGCCAATTATTGAAACAAATGGACTTTCAGGATTTTTTAAAATTTTACCCAAAAACTCATCTTCCTTTTCCATTAAAAATCCACCAACGGCTGGTAAATAAGCTGCAAGCCCTGCTGTAGAAGCATGTGCCCTATGAGCAGTTCCAAAAGCATCATTTACAAAAATATCACCATTTTGAGATAATTTTTTTGCAAAATCATTACAATTTTCTTCTTCTTGCCTATAAAACCTTATATTTTCAAGTAAAACAACATCTCCATTCTTCATATTAGAAACAGCAGTTGCTACTTCATCACCTATGCAATCAGGCAGCATCTTAACATCCTGCCCTAATAATTCTGATAATCTTTTAGCAACAGGCATAAGAGAATATTTAAGATTCCTCTCTCCCTTTGGCCTACCCAAATGACTCATAAGAACAACTCTGGCTCCTTGAGACTTAAGATACTCTATCGTAGGTAATGCAGCCCTAATCCTAGTATCATCAGTAATGTTCCCTTCTCTTAAGGGAACATTAAAATCACATCTTACCAAAGCACGCTTACCTGAAAAGTCAAAATCTTTTATCGTTTTTATTGACATTTACAACTACCTCAGGATCATTTTTCTCTTATTTAATTAACTTTTGTGCAAGGTCAACTACTCTTGTAGAATATCCAAATTCATTGTCATACCATGAGAGTACTTTCACAAAACCATTTAACAACACCATTGTCTCAAGGCCATCAACTATTGAGGAATGCGAATTTCCCTTAATATCTGAAGATACTATTGGATCTTCTGTATATCCCAAAATACCACTAAGCTCCCTAGATTCTGATGCTTTCTTAAGTACAGCATTGATCTCTTCTTTTGTAACATCTTTTTTCTTAAGTTGCACTGTAAGGTCAACAATAGAACCTGTTGGTACAGGAACTCTCATAGAAGTACCATTAAGTTTACCCTTAAGCTCAGGCAAAACAAGTCCAACAGCTTTAGCAGCACCTGTTGAAGTAGGAATAATTGAAAGAGCTCCAGCTCGCGCTCGTCTTAGATCAGCATGTGGCAAGTCAAGGATTTTTTGATCATTTGTATAAGCATGGACAGTAGTCATAAGTCCTTGCTCAATCCCAAAAGTTTCATGCAAAACTTTTGCAAGAGGTGCAAGACAGTTTGTTGTGCATGAAGCATTAGAAACAGCTTTCAAATCAGAAGTAATTTCATGATCATTTACACCAAGTACGATTGTCTTAATCTCATCCTTAGCAGGTACTGTCAAAATTACCTTTTTAGCACCGGCATGCTCAACATGATCAAGGTATCCGCCTCTATCACTTGTTGCTGATGAAAAGACACCTGTTGATTCAATTACAACATCAACTCCAAGTTTTCCCCAAGGAAGTTTCTTTGGATCGCGTTCAGCAATAATTCTTATTTCTTTTCCATCTACTACAATTGCTCCATCTCTTGCCTCAACTTTTTTATTATATATTCCAAAAGTTGAATCATACTTTAAAAGATGAGCAAGTGTCTTGGGATCTGTTAAGTCATTTATTGCAACAACTTCAATTCCTCTCTCAAAAGCAATTTTAAAAACATTTCTACCTATACGTCCAAAGCCATTAATAGCTAGCTTCATACAGCTCCTCCATCTATTTTTATTATCTACTAGAATTATTAAATAATAAATTAATTAATCACAAGTGTCAAACTATTTTTTTATAAAAACTGTATATCCTTTTTGAATGTAATCCCTTAAAAGAGCGGGTGATTTCAAAATCCCTCTGGAAATGTAATCGCCAATCTCTTCAATAAAAATCTCACCAAGAATATCCGACTTGCTATAACCAATAAAGCTAGAACTATCACTATTGTACTTTAAAGCCCCCTCTTTAAGAACTAAAAAGATATCACCTTCCTTTACATCATTCACATGACCAAGATTAATGAGAACATCATCTTTCTTAATCTGAAGTATTTCTCCCTTTTTAGGTAAATAATCATTAAAATCTCTAGAGAAAGAACTTAAAATATCACTTAAATACAGCACTCCTCCCGAATTATAGTCAAAAGTCTTAATTTTAATGCCCGTCTTCCCTGAAAAAATATCTACTCTTAAACTAGCCGAATTTTTAAAAACATCTACATCAAGATCAAACATTAAAAATAAATCAAGATTATTACTTCTTGCATAAGAAAATTCTTCAGCAAAACTACTTACCAAGTAATCCTTATTTTTATTATAATCAAATCTATAATTAACCACTTCTACATTTAAATTGCGATCAAGTATCCTCTCAGCATACTTTAAAATTAAATCATTTGCACCAAAAACTTTATTCTCATTTTGAGTAAAAATACCTACCCTATAAACCGTTTGATTATCATAAAGTTTATTTAAATCACCAATGGTCTTATAACCATATCTAAAAAATAAAGAACTCCTAATATCAAATGCAACCACATCATAAAAATCTAAAATTTTAGTATCTGTAACCTTCCTCTGCTCTACCAAATAATAGAGCTCCTCATAAGCCATTACATCTAACTTCATAAACTTATAGATCTTAGCAAGTAAAAACCTAGCACTATCATTATCAGGATAAATATCAATAGCATTCTTTACATTAAATACTGCTCTATCTAAGTCTAAATTTTTAAAAGCCTTAAATCCATCATTTTCATATCTTTTAGAAATTTCCATATTAGTACCACTATTTTTTTGAAACGAACTCCTAAAATTAGATACAAAAAAACTTTCCTCAAGAGCTATATTATAAAATTCCAAATCCTTTTTCATACTTTTGGCTCTCTCTAGGTTTAAAACGGCTTTATCTATCTTCCCAAGCTTCAAATAAGAATAGCCAAGCAAATAATAAAGTTCATCTAAATTTTGATCAACAAGTATTGCCTTTTGAAGAACATCAGCTGCATCTTCATATTTAGACTGATATAAGTAAACAAGAGCAAGTAAACGGTAAGCATCAACAAGTCCAAAATCTTTATAAGTAGTTTTTACTAACATTAAATAATTTTGAGCATATTTCTCAGCAACTCCTAAACTATTAGTCTTAATAGAAAATTCTGCCACCCTTTTATGAAAATCTGGCAAAGAAGTAAAATTACCCCTCACTTTGTTTATTAAATGCTGTGCCTTATCATTCATGTTTAATTTCTCATAAATGCTCATTAGATGCTCAAACGCATTATAATTTGTCTGATTATACTCAAGAATAGATAGATAATAATTAGCAGCCGCAACAAATAAACCTTCTTCCTCAAAGATTGAGGCAAGCCCCACTAAAGCATCAATATTGTTTTTTTGTTTAGCTAAAACTTCTGAATAAAATTTCTTAGCCTGCGTTGTTCCATTATTTTTAAGCAATATATTTGCATAAAGAATTTTATATTCAGTATCACCATTTGACATTTTGTAGGCCTTCTCTATAAAAAATTGAGCCTGATTATATATCTTTAATTGATAATAAATTTCTGCTATAAACTTATATGCCTCATAATAATTAGGATTAATTTTCACAGCTTCAAGAAGCTCGTCAATAGCATCATAATACTTTTGCATAATATAATATGTTTGCGCCTTTTGATAATACTCGATTGCAGTTGTAGTAGCACCTATTAAACTCCCAAAATTTAAATTAAAAATCAAAAGAATTGTCAAAAATCTCTTCAAATTCATAAACTTTCCTTCTGGGAAATTTTTATTACTTTAATATTTCTTTGATGCATATTTTTAATGGTAAATGTCAAATTATTATATTTTATATTCTCATTTTTCAAAGGAATTCTTCCAAATAGATCGTAAACAAATCCCCCAAGAGTATCAAAATCCCCATCTGGAAGACTCAGTCCAAGTTTTTCATTTAAATCTTCAATTAAAACTCTAGCAGTACAAAGATAACTTCCATCATCAAGGGGCACTATCTCATCAAGTTCATTATCAAACTCATCTTGAATATCCCCCACAATCTCCTCAAGAATATCTTCAAGTGTAACAAGACCTGAAACTCCTCCATATTCATCAACTACAATAGCAATATGAACATGATTCTCTTGGAACTCTTTTAAGAGTGAATCAATTTTCTTGCTCTCAGGAACAAACATAACCTTTCGCATAATATCCCTTAGATCTATTTCATAAAAATCTTTTTTCCACATATGCAAAAGTATATCTTTCGTATGGATTATCCCAATAATATCATCTATTGTTTCCCTATAAACGGGAAATCTTGAATGATTACTAGATGTTACAACTTTTAAAATTTCATCTTTGCTTACAGAATAATCAACAAAAACTACACTTATTCTTGGAATCATAATTTCTTTCACAATTGTTTCTTTAAGAGAATTAAAATTCTTAAGCAAAGATGTTTCAAATCTCGACTTTTCCTCAATATTCTTATCATCATCCCTTTTTATTTTTTTATTTTTAAAACTCAAAAACTTGAACATCAAAATACCCTTCTGGTTTCTCTTAAAACTTTTTCCTGAATAACTAACATCTCCTCATTTTGAAAGTCATTTGTCTCATGAGTATATCCTATTAAATGCAAAATACCATGTATAGTATTTCTTTGAAGCTCATCGTACATTTCAACATTAAATTCCAAAGAACTAAACTCTAAGTATTCAAGCGATATTATAAGATCGCCTTGTATTTTATGATTTATTTGTCCATTCTCTTCAAGATAATTAAAAGATAGAACATCAGTAGGCTCGGATTTCTGTCTAAATGCACTATTTAACTTCTGAATGTACTCATTGTTGCACAGGACAACAGAAAGTTCATATTCTTCAATACAAAGAAAATTTAGAACAGATAAAATAAAATTATAATAAGCATCCCAATGTTTAAACTCAACACCCTCTGCCCATAAATTTAACTCTTCTTTTATCAATTCACTATATCCTAGAACAATTATAACTTAAAAAAATATTATATAAACAGACAAGATTTCAATTTTTTATTAAAACCCTTTATACATACTAAACTTTAAATAAATCTTTAATTGCATCTTCAAAAGAATCTTTTTGAATAAAACCAACAGAAACCTTTGGTTTGCCTCCAACAGGCACAAAAATAATGGTAGGAAGACTTTGAACACCAAGCACCATAGAAACTTCCTGCTCCTTATCAGTATCGACTTTATAAAAATCAATCTTATCTCCATATTCTTTTGAAAGTTCATCATAAATCGGAGCAAGCATTTTGCATGGACCACACCAATCAGCATAAAAATCAATTATTGCAGGTTTTTTACCCTTAAAATCCCATTCTTTATTATTTTTATAATCAAAAACCTTATCGATAAATTCCTGCTTAGTCAAACTAATTACCATATTTTCTCCTAATTCAATCGATTTTTAATTATAACATAAATACAATATAATTAATAAGGAATTAGATACAGGAATGAACTTGATATTAATAAACCCAGATGAATTTGAAAATGGACTTATGCTCAATGACTTAAGAGTAAAACACATTAATGAAATATTAAAACTTAAAAATAATGAGACATTTAAATTTGGCATTCTTGGAGAAGAACACATTTACTCATGCATATACCAAAAAGATACAAAGCTTTTTTTTAAAAAACATCATAAAATAGCAAAATCAAATAAGCTAAAAAAGTTAAAAGTAATAATTGGTTTAGTACGGCCAATTGCAGCAAAAAGAATAATCACACACCTTGGAAGCATTGGGATATCTGAAATTATTTTTTTTAATGCTTTACTTAGTGAAAAATCCTATTCATGTTCCAAGCTCTTTAAAAAAAAAGAATATGAAAAATATCTAATAGAAGGTGCTATGCAAGGTGGAATTACCTACATACCAAAAGTCAACATTATTAACAATCTCATAGAAGTTCTAAACAATACAGAATATGATAAATCTGATACCACAAAAATATTACTTGAGAGAGAAAGCAAGAACAAATTAGTTGATCTAAATATAGAAACAAAGAATACCGTTGTTATTATCGGGCCAGAGAGAGGATTTATAACAAAAGAAATAAATTTAATCAAAGAATATGATTTTAATGCATATAACATTTCATCAAATATTTTAAGAACAGAAACAGCTACAATCGTAGCATCCACTATTATCACATCAAAAATGAATAGTAAATAATACTTTTAAGAAACATTCAAGTTAAATTCAGCACTCAATTTACTACTGTCTGATTCACAAGCCTATCATAAATATAAAGTTCAATTATCGAACCTTTTAATGCTTCATACGGCAATTTAATAAGTCCGCCCCTAGATCTAAAAGAATAAAGTAAAGAACTATTTCCATTAGAATCCTTTACTTTAACCATTATATCTACACTAGATGGATATATATCTAATTTATAAGTCAAGATCCCAAAAATACCTGTACCATTATTTTTTGGTTCATTAATAGTAATTGTTAATTTATCTAAATTTTCGACCTTACTACCGGGAGATAAAGATTGAAAAATAACACTTCCAAAATCACTCCCAGTTGACAAATTCACATCAAAATTAATTTCATCATTTAAAAGAGAAATAATCGCATCTTTATAATAAAGTCCAACATAATTTTTTACATATCTAGTAGGGGCTTCTTCTTGACCCTTACTTACTAAAAATTGAAGGTCAACTAAACTTGCAATCTTAGTACCTGGAGATGGTTCCTGCCGGATTATTGTCCCCTTTGAAAGGGTGCTCTCAATTTCAATGGGTTTTAACAAATGATAAAGTATCCTATTATTGTTAATTGAATTAGCTTTTAAATTAATAAGCACATCATCAATATTTTTTCCAATAAAATTATCAACCTTATTGATCACAGCCCCTTTACTAATAAAGATCTTAACCTTACTATCAAGCCTTAAAACAGTACCTGCCTTAGGACTTTGATCTATTACCTTCCCCTTATCAAGAGAGGTTGATGAAAATTTAAGCTCAACATAAGGAATAAGCTCTTTATCTTGAAGCTCAGTAATTGCATCTTCAATATAAAGTCCACTAAGATTTGGAACAACAACAATATCACTGCCCTTTAAAAAAATAAAAAATATCGCACACGAAATAATTAAAGAACCAAAAATAGTAAGTACTAAACCATTAGCTACATGCTTGGGCAAAGTGGGAATTTTGCTATCAAAATTTAAGTCATGTTCATGCAAATTATTCCTATTATTTAGATTTTTACTATCTAAAAACAATTTATTATGTGGTAGTTTATTATCACTCAATACTATATCATCTCCTTATGTTTAATCTTTAAGAAAAAATTTTACCTATTAAATCTCTATTTCCATTATAAAAAGACTTATAATCCATAACCTTTCTCCCAGCTCTTTGGAGCTCTAATAGCAATAAAATTCCATCTCCCGTCTTAACCAAAATACCTCTACTAGGATCAAACAAAATAATTTTTCCTATTGCTTGATCACTATAATCATTAGTCCTTATAAAATCAGCTCTATGAAAAATAATTTCATCATCATCAAGCTTAGCTCTTGCAAGTGGCCAAGGATTGCACGCATTAATCTTATTCTTAATCTCAAATGCACTCAAATTAAAATCAAGAATTCTATGTTGCTTATTGAAAAAAGAACAATATGTTGCCTGTCTTGAATCTTGCTCAATTCCAATATTTCCTTTATCTAGTTTACTTAAAGCTTCCAAAACAAGATTAAAGCTATTTAAAGAAACATACCTGAAAATATCAGCACTTGTATTAAAGCTTTTTATTTCAAACTGACTCTGTGATAAAATATTACCACTATCCATCTCTAAAGCCATTTTTTGCACAGTAATCCCACCAACAGTATCACCATTTAAAATAGCGGTTTGAATAGGAGAAGGTCCTCTATACTTTGGCAAAAGAGAGGGGTGAACATTAATACAACCCATTGGAAAAATATCCAGAAATTCTTGCCTAAATATCTTTCCATAAGAAAAAACCAACATAAGATCAGGATTTAACCTCTTAACTATTTCTACTACATCGGAATTAAGTACAACAGGATCTAAAACAGTAATATTCCTATTAGTAGCTTCCACCTTAATGTCATTGGCTCTTAAAAAAAGACCGCGGCCACTAGGCTTATCAGGTGCAGTTAGCACACCAACTACATTATGCTGGTCTGCGACTTTCTTTAAAACCTCTAAAGCAATACTCTCAGAACTTGCAAAAAAAATCCTCAAGTCTTAACAAGCCTCCTTCCTTTCATATAAGGCTTCAACAATTTATTCCTAAGTTTATCTTCATAATAATCAATAAAAAGCACGCCTTTTAAATGATCCATCTCATGCTGAACAACCCTAGCTAAAAGACTTGAACTTTCAATCTTAAAAAACTTACCATTCTCATCATAAGCCTCAACCGTAATAGATTTAGGCCTTAAGAGATCATAATAAACTCCAGGAATACTCAAACAACCTTCTTTATAAACACTAAGTTCAAAAGAAGTTTCCGTTATCAAAGGATTAATAAAAACTAAAGGTTTAGACATTACATTTTCTCTAACCACAAAAATAGACAAATCGAGCCCTACTTGAGGAGCCGCTAAACCAACACCCTTATTAATATCCATTAAATTTACCATTTTAAAAGCAATATTTCTAAGTTCATCATCAATATTTAAAACTGCTTTTGTCTTTACTCGCAGTAAATCATCAGGATAAAAAACTATTTCCATAAAACCCTCAAAAAAATTTAAACTCAAACTATGACTTTATCTGTCCAAAAAGCTTCCATTCCTCGTTCTCTGCTTCTGAGAAATAAATACTACCTTTCCTAGACTTAGGAAAAGCGTAAAGTTTACCCTCTTTTTCATCTTTAAATACTAAAAACTCCTTAAGCTCTATTTTTGAAGGAAGAAGTTTTTTGTCTTGACCATTCATTCTGAATCTCCAATGGCCATCCAATGTTTTATAAAAAAAAACCTTGTCATCAAGAGTATTAATTTCATAATTATTCTTTTTCTGCACAATATCATCTAATTTAAAAACTCCTAAAGCATAATTTAAAAACTCTTGATTGCACTGAACAGTATCTTTAATAGAACCAACATACGCGGCCTTAATTTGTTCACTCTTAGAATCAACAAAAAATAAGGTAGGGCTTCTTTTCAAATTAATCTCACCAAAAATTTCATTATTCACATCAATAATTAAAAAAACATTGTTCTTAGCAATAGCTTTAAGAATTTTATCATCTTCAAACGACTTCAAAAAATCCTTTATCAAATTATCTTTAATATCTCTTCCAACCAATATTAAAACATTTTTACGTAAATTTCGTGCCTCATCTATAGCCTCCTTATAAGAATTGTGAAAAATAACATCCGATGAAAGCGAAAATAAATGCACAAAACCAAAAGCAATAAATATTATAAATAAGCTTAAAAATCTCATATCTTGCTAGTTAATATCTCTAAAAACTTCAGCTCGTCACCACTAAGATATTCTTTTAAACTAAAATACACAAATTCATGATAACTATTAATATAATCTAATTCATCCTTTGAAAGCATTTCAGTAACTATTAATTCTTTTTCAAAAGGCACAAGGGTTAAATTTTCAAACTCCAAAAAAGTTCCAAACTCATTTGAATAACTCTGCTTCACAAAAACTAAATTTTCAGTTCTAATTCCATATTGAGACTCTCGATAAATCCCAGGCTCAATCGAAGTAATCTCAGAACCTTTAAAAGCATAAGCAGACAAAGGACTAATAGAAACAGGAAGTTCGTGAACATTAAGAAAAAATCCTACCCCATGACCCGTTCCATGGGAAAAATTTAATCCTTGCTTAAGCAAAGGAAATCGAGCAATCCCATCAAGAGAAGCACCTGAAATCCCAAATGGAAATTTTAAAGACGCAAGCGCAATAAAAGACTTAAGGACTAAAGTATAATCTTCTCTCTCTTTACAAGACGCTTCCCCAATTAAAATAGTCCTTGTAACATCTGTTGTACCAAGTCCAAGGTAAGAACCTCCAGAATCTATTAAAAGCAATCCAGCGCCATCAAGGTTCTTAGCTCCTTTTTTAGGTTTATAATGAGGTAATGCTGAATTTTCCTTAAATCCAACTATCGAATCAAAACTAGAACTAAAAAATTCATCTCTTGCTGCCCTAAAATTTAACAGCATATCTGCAACATCAACCTCATCTAATCTAGATAACTCATCCTTGCTCAAACTCTTAAATTCATACAAAAATTTAATTAAACTCACAGCATCAATAATATGAGCCTCTTTCATCTTGCTAATCTCATAATCAGATTTTATTGCCTTCAGTTCATTAACAACACTCTGCCCAAGTACTGCATTTGGCTTGCCAATAGCTTCCAATATCTTCACATTACTTTCAACTGGTATAAAAAATTTTCCTTCATGATTAATCTCTGCTAAAAACGAATAAAAATTACCATAATCTTCAATCTCAAAACTTTCAGTCTCAAGTCTCTCTCTTAAATCAGAATCAAGTTTATCAACATTAACAAAGAGAACATTCTTATATCTTTCACTTCTAGCAATAAATAAAAAAGCGTAAAACAAAGCCGATGATTCAATATCTAAACCTCTTAAATTTAAAAGCCAAGCTATTTCATCCAGAGAGCTTACAATACAAAAATCAATTGCCTTTTCTTCTAATCTTGCATTAACTCTATCGAGTTTATCTGTTCTTTTATCGTTTTTTTGAGCCTCACTCAATTCAAATATTTTACTACCTTCCAAGACAGGTCTACCTTGCCAAATTTTAGAAACTAAATCTTCATGCAAGATCTCAATCTCTGTATGTCTACAATTTTTAATCAAATCGTTATAAAGCTTTATACTAACATCTTCAGCATAAATTCCAAGCCTTAAGCCCTTAAGATTTGTATTTATGTAACTAAAAATATCCGGATACCCCTTAACTCCAAGCTTCATCAATTTAAACTCAGTTCCTTCAAGTTCACTTGATGCCTGTAAAAAATACCTACCATCTGTAAAAAGCACTGCATCTGTTTCTGTAACAATCACCGTCCCAGCACTTCCTGTAAATCCTGTAATAAATTCACGAACATTAAATCTAACATGAGAATATTCACTCATATGTGGATCATAGCTTGCTATCAAATATGCATCTATCTCGCTCTTCCTCATCAAATTTCTCAAAGATAATATTTTTGTACTAATTTCCATATAAGCAAGCTCCTTAGACTTTAAAAAGTAACTTTTATTTGATTATAACAAATAATTCAATTTTAAAAAATTTCCTTATTTGTTATAATCAAACTTAATAGAAAAAAAAGGAAAAAAGTATGAAAAATATTAAGGCTGTTGTTTCTGATCTTGATGGCACACTTCTGCTCTCAAATATCCAAATAGGGGCTTTTAGTGAGCTTGTAATAACAAAACTAATTAAAGAAAACAAGAAGTTTATTATTGCAACAGGAAGAAGTAAAAATGAAATAATACCTCTTATAGAGAACTTAAGCTCACATGTTTCATTTTTTATAACATTAAATGGAGCAAGAGTCTACAATAACCAATGGCAATTAATAAGCAGGTATGATCTCTCTTCTGAGATTGTAAATGAGATTTTAAACCTCAGAGAAAGCAAATACAAGGACATACCTCATTTTTTACAAAAATCTGAAGATATAGACGAAAAGCTTTACGCTGACAACATCACTAAGAATGCCATTAATAATATGTTTGAAAAACATGAACTATTAAGAAAACACAAATACATAGAACATGAGCTAAAAGATATAAGCATAAAGTACCATGAAATCAATAACTTTAGAGAATTTAAAAATTTTAACAATATAGCAAAGATTCTATTGTTGCATCATGAAGAAGCACAACTAATAAAATATGAAGCAATAATTTTAGAAAAATATAGAAAAGAAATAAATGCTTATTTATCGACACCACATTCACTTGAGATTGTTAACAGCAGAGTTTCAAAGGGAAATGCATTAAAAGATGTTCTTCAAAGCATCAACATTAATTTAAATGAAGTAATTGCCTTCGGAGATGGGTTTAATGATGTTGACATGCTAGAAAATGTAAAAAAAGGATTATTAATGGGTAATGCAAATTATAGATTAAAGAAAATGCTATCGTATTTAGAAATAATAGACACTAATGACAATGAAGCTGTTGCACATTACATTAATGACAACATTTTAGAAGACCCTGTATAGCAAGGATATAATATGAAGAAAGACTTAATAAAATATGCAGAGCTCATTATATTAAAAGGAATCAACTTGCAAAAAAATCAATGCGTGCTCATTACAGGTTCAATTGAAAATTATGAATTTTTAAGAATTCTGGCACAAAAAGCTTATGAACATGGAGCAAAATATGTAGAATTAAACATTGAAGACGCTGATATTTTAAAAACTAGATTAAAATCATCACCAGAAGATCTCTTAGAGTTTATTCCAGATTTTAAGCATAAATTTTTTGAAGAAATGGTAAATGAAAAATGGGCAAAGATACGAATTGATAACACAGAAAATTTAGACGCATTAAAAGATAATGACAGTAAAAAAATATCAAAATACTTTAAGGCACTAAGTCTAGCATCAAAAAAATTTTCAAGTGCAATAATGAATAACGAATTAGCATGGTGTACGGTTTGTGCTCCCGGGCCAAAATGGGCTGCAAAAGTCCTAAATAAACCTGAATGTCAAAAAACATTAGAAGAATTTTTTGACATTCAAAAAAAAATCATGTTACTCGACTCAGAAAATCCAATAAAGGCCTGGGAAGATCATGGAAAAAAACTTCATCAAAGATGTGAAATCCTAAATAAACTCAAATTAGAAAAAATGATCTTTAAAAATAAGAAAACAAATCTAGAAATATACCTTCTAGAAAATTCTATTTGGACAGGAGGAAGTGAAAAAGTAAAAGGAACAGATATTGAATTTAATGCTAATATGCCTACTCAGGAAGTTTTTACAACTCCAAACTATAAAAAAACAAATGGAATCATGCATGTCACCCGTCCAATAACGGTACTTGGAAACCTAATAACCGGAATATGGTTAGAATTCAGAGAAGGAAAAGTAATCAACTTTGGATGTGATGATGATCAATCAAGAAACATATTAAAAAGACATATAGAAACTGACATACAAGCACAATATATAGGTGAAGTTGCACTAGTAGACAATAGCTCTCCAATATATCAAAGCGGGCTCACGTTTTACAGCATACTATACGATGAAAATGCAAGTTGCCACATTGCCCTAGGCAATGCCTATCCCTCTTGTTTAAGCAATGAACAAGAACTTAAGAGTGATGATGCAAAATTAGATTACGGCTGTAATGTCTCTTTAATTCATACAGACTTTATGATTGGCAGTAATGACATAAATGTTATTGGCATTGACAAATCAGATAAAGAACATACAATAATACGAAATGGACAATTCGTAATATAAAACGGAGTAATCAAATCATGATAAAAGAGTTATTCATAAATGACCTTTTCTTATCTTGTTTCGTTTCAGGCATTGTTGCACAAATGATTAAATATATTATTCAAGCAATGAAGACAAAAAAAATAAAACTAAATCCAAAATATCTTTTAAAAAGCATATTCTTAGAAACAGGGGGCATGCCTAGCAGCCACTCTTCAACAGTAACAGCTCTTGCAACATCAATATTAATAACAGAAGGAATAAATACTAATTTTATTATTGCTCTGGCTTTTGCATTAATAACAATAAGAGATTCATTTGGAGTTAGGTACATGGCAGGGGTTCAAGCAGAATACCTAAACACTTTGTCAGAACAATTAAAAATGAAAGTCAAAATTGAACCTTTAAAAATCAAAGTGGTGAAGGGGCACAAAAAAAAGGAAGTATTTACAGGAATACTTATTGGAATAATTTCTGCATGGACAATATGTAATCGAATAATATAAACAACAAATTAAAAGGGAAAAATGAACCTACTAAAGTTTTTACATACATTGCTAATACTATTGCTAATCTCTTGCAATATGGCAAAATTTGGAGATTATAAACCACTATATTTCAAAGGAGAAAAAGATTTAAAAACCGCAAATGACTACATAAACGCATTAGGATACAAAACAATATCTGAATATACAACAAAGGTAAATATATTAGACTTTCCCGACTTCAAAGAGATAACAATAGACAAGCTAATTCATCTTAATGACCATGATCTCAGGAAAGATCCATTTTTAAAAAAACTTCCTAACTTATTTAATATAGGAACCAAAAAAATACTCTATGTCGAATCAACATTCACCAATAGCGATCTTAAGAAACTAAAGCACGATCAAAATATTGAAGCAGAAATGCACTCATTTAACTACAAGACTAAAATTAAATATTTTTCAAGCATAACATTCATAGTAATCATAACACTTTTATTAATATTAAACATCAAATATGCACCCTTTATAATCCTTTTTCTAATAAGTTCATGTACCATCTTCATATTTAGCGACGAGATATTATATTTTTATCCTTTAACTATACTCTCTTACTTATTATTTACATTAATCGACAATTTTAATAAAAATTACAATAAAATATACCTACGGAATATCAGCTTTACAGTATTAATTGATAAAATCAAAATTCCAATATTTCTATTTTTATTCATAGTATTGTACTTTATTGTGATCATTAACTTTCTAACCACCAATCTTGAGGCACTTCTTATTATTTTTGTATCAATATCAACACTTTGCATTTTCTTAATATTCACTTGGATAAAAACTGAAAGCAATTTCAAACACACATTCCTATCTTTAATTGAAATAAAAGAACGAAAACGAGAAACAAAAATTCTAAAATTCAAGATCCTCATATACATAATGTTATTTATAGCTTCATTAATGCCATTTTTTTATGCACAAAATATACTTAATTCTTATGAAAATTTTAATTATCTCTACAGCAAAAAATTAAACTATTTTGACTATTTAAATCCCAACAATATTTACTTAATGGTGGGATATAATGAAGAAATTCCAAACATTGTAGGTTATATGTATCATATATTTTACCAAAATGAGCTTAAATACAAAAGCACATCTCAGTATGGAAAAGTAAACACAAATGTAAGAGAGGACTATTTTGCAATAGAAAACAACAAAATAACCATCAATCCAAAAACTATATACAAGGTAGACAAAGAATTTATATCTAAAAACCTTAATAAAGAACTCTCAAGATTATTCTTAGAAAATGAAAATCCAATCTTAATATACAAAGAAACGCCCACTAATATTACAATCAATAAAGATAATTTTACAATTTTATTCACTCTTTCATTCCCATTTTTCTTATTGCTATTCCTATTTAAAGCAATAAAATTTACAATTCTTTTAAACATGAGTGAAAAAAACTATAAAAAATATATTAGAGGAATCCTTTGATGTCTAACTTAAAAACACTAAAAATAAAAACAAAAAGGCAGTATAAAGTAAATATAAATGAAATCCAAATGCCTGAATGTGTTTTAATTCCACTAGAAATAGAAAATTCAAAGTCTACAATATATATCATTGAAAATCAAAGAATCTCAGAAGGACAAATATTGTCAAAAAATAAAAATGCAGAGCTATACACATATGCTCCAATATCTGGGACAATAGAAAAAATATATATCGCTAATTTTCCAAATGAACATCAATTAAAATCAGCATTAATAAGATTTCACGGGAGAATCAAAAATGAACAAGAATGCTCAGTTGAGGAAGAATCAAGAGAAAAAACACTAGAAAAGTTAATTCGACTAGGAATCCCATGGTTTAATGAACATTCATTATTTCAATATGTAAGTAAATGTAAAAAAATAGATAAAATGATTTTATTAATAAATGGAAAAGATCCATTTACAAATATCTCAGAAATATTAATAAAAGAAAAATTAAATGAAATTATTTACGGCTTTGAAACAATCGACAAAATATTTAAATGCAAAGAAATACTAATAGTACTCAGCAACTATAACCTAAAAAAAGAACTTGAAACCCTAAATATCTTTAAAGACAAAAGATTAAAAATTAAATTAATTCCCAATATTTCATATCCATATTCAAATCATGAAATGATAATGCACTTCTTATATAATGAAGAGAGCACAAAAAATAACATAAACCCAAATAAAAATATACTTTTAGCCAATGTTGAAGACCTTTATAACGTGTACAACACTCTCAAAACAAACTCTCCTTATAAAGAAAAGTTTATAACCATAAACGGCAATCAAAAAATACAAAGTAAAATAATCAAAGTCAAAATTGGAACATCTATTCAACAAATAATAAATGAAGATATTGATACAAAAAAATATGACGTATTTCTAAACAATCCAGCAAATAAGATTAAAATAAATAATCTCAATACACCTATAACAAGAGATATATACAGCATTACAATATTAAGAAAAAAATCAATATTTAGTAAAATAAAACTCTTAAAAATACCCAGTTTTTCACCGCTATATATGGAAGAAATTATTTTGTCAAAAATTAAGGATAACAACAATCTTGTCAATAAAAAATTACAATGCCTTCAATACACTGAAACTGAAATAGAAGATGAAATAAACAAAGTAAAAAAAGAAATAAAGGAAAAAATCCTAAATCTGGGCCTCAACAATGAACCAATATACACTGAAAATAATTTAAAAGATATCTATTTAACTATTATTTTAGCCTTAATGCCCAGTTTAATATTCTCTTTTACAAATAACGTAAAATTTTTAATTGATACATTCATATTGACAATCACGAGCTTGTGCTTATACATCCCAATAATGTTAAAATCCAAACATAAATATCTCTCTTTCTTCATATATACTGCATTAATTATCAGTATAATCTTACCTTTAAATTTATCCATCATGTTAAAAATAATGGCACTATTTTTCACATTTTTAATATTCTTTTATTTCTCAAAGCTTTCCAAATTCCTTGTAAACCCCATATTAATTTCATTTATGTTTTTATTAGTCAATTTCCCATCAAGCTTTAAGCAAACATATTCTAAGGAACTCTCAAGACAAGAAGATATAATTCCTACTTGGCATAAAATAATTCATCAAAATCCAAACATTCAAAATTTAGAAAGCTTAAAAGGATTTAAAAGACATGAAAACAAGCACATTGATATGATTGAAAAATTTATAAATGACAAGATATTATCTCATCTAAATATAATGATACCAAGATTTCACATTGAAACCCTGTTTGGGCTACAAAACGAAAAATATTTATCCCCCATTCTGATTTATATTGGTTTTTCATTTATTCTTGGAAAATTCATTATAAATAAATTAATACCACTATCTTTTTATGCAAGTCTGCTACTAATTGCCTATACATCAAAAAACTTTGGTCTCTACAGTTATATAAGTTTTGATATGTTAACTCTAATAATGTCACCAATTCCAATGATTTTAGTATTTGCAATGGGAACAGAACTGCAAATAGCTCCTCCCTTTAAATTTGAACAAATACTTTATGGACTTACATTATCTCTAGTATATTTTATAACATTAAGCTATATTCCACTTGAAACTTTATCAGCTGTAATATCCATTTTCATACTACAGGTAAGTTCAACATTAATAAAAAGATATAGCTTAACATTTCAGATTAAAAAAATCTTGCATCATTTAAGCATGAATAAAGCAAAAGTAATAGAACATAAAAACGACAATGGAGAAGAAATTATAAAATTATGAGAAATAGTTTAATAATGTATTTGTTAATAAATAATCTGTTATTAATACACTTTATTGGAATTGAAGACATAAAGATAAAAGATAATAAGACATTATCAAAAAAGTACTTAATCATAATGATAACTTCTCTATTAATTTACTCGGGTCTTTTTTATGTCTATAAATTATTTAAAGATCATAACTTATTATTTATAATACCAATTATATATATAACATTGATCTATATGCTAACGATAGTGCTAAAAATATTAAATAATATCTTAATTGCTTACAACAACAAATCAAAATATTCAAACGATTTTCTTCTATCTAATAGTAGTTTAATTGCAATAACATTCTTTGCTCTAGATAAAAGTCATAACTTTTTAGAAGGAATCAATATACTCATTTTGTCTTCACTTAGCGTCCTAATAGCCCTCATATTAACAATACTAATAAAGAAAAATTTTGAAAAAAGATTAAAATCAAAAATATTAGCTAATGAAACAACTTATTTCTTTATAATGTTCATTTTATCTTTAATTCCAAATATAATTATACTAATAAATAATAGTGAGAGTTTATAATGAAAGAAAAAATAAATGAACTTTTGGAAGAAATTCAAAATGTCTGGGGGAAGCTTTGACAAAGATAAGCTCAAGACACAACTTAAAGAATATGAGAAACAAATAAATAACGAAAATTTTTGGAATGATAATAAAAAAGCGCAAGAAATTCTTAAAAATCAAAATATTTTAAAAGCTAAAATTGAACCTTGGGAGGACTTAATATTTAAACTCCAAGACTTAAGAGAACTCTGCGAAATCGCAGAGAGCGAAGAAGACACAATACTACTTGATAAAGATATTAATAAACTAAAAGAACAGTATAAACATCTCTTAACAATATCTTATTTTAAAGAAGATATTGATATAAGTAATGCGTTTTTGACAATACACTCTGGAGCAGGTGGAACAGAAGCCTGTGATTGGGTTAGCATGTTATATAGAATATACCTAAGATACTCTGAGAGACGTGGATATAAAACTGAACTTATAGACTTACTTGAAGCTGAGGGGGGCATTAAATCTGTTACAATTGAAATAAAAGGAAAATATGCTTATGGATTTTTAAAAAGTGAAATAGGAATACATCGTCTTGTAAGAATTTCTCCTTTTGATGCTGCAAAAAAGAGACACACATCTTTTGCATCTGTTTTCATTGATCCTGTAATTGATGATAAAATTGAAATAATAATTAAACCAGAAGATATTAGGGTAGACACATATAGAGCCTCAGGAGCAGGGGGGCAACATGTCAATAAAACATCATCAGCTGTTAGAATTACCCATCTTCAAACGGGCATAGTAACTCAATCTCAAACTGATAGAAGTCAGCATAGAAATAAAGAGCTAGCAATGAAAGTATTAAAATCAAAACTTTATGAACACTACAAAGCACTAGAACAACAAAAAAGTAAATCTAAACAAGAGGAGAAAAAAGATATATCTTGGGGAAATCAAATAAGATCTTATATCTTTCAACCTTATACCCTAGTAAAAGATCACAGAACAAAATTTGAAAATCCAAATATTATCTCTGTTATGGATGGAAACATTGATAACTTTATAGAAGAATATCTCAAATGGAAAAATCTAAGTTAATCATAATAATATTATTTTCAATCTTAACAATAAAATTAGCATATCCTCAAAGTAATATTGAGTATGGTTTTTCTTATATCATAGACACACAAGATGAAAATAAAAATCTTAAAGAAAGCATTGAGCAAACACTAAACAAAATTTACAACACAATAAATGAACATATTGTCAATGACAATGACAAAGATTTCATAAGGCGCATTTACATACACCAAAACATAGTAAATAAAGAACGAGAGTTCAGCAAACTAAAAGAAGATATGGACAAAAAAAGACTCCAAAATGCAATAAGCTCAAGAGAAGAAAATAAAATAGAAATCAAGATTAATGAACTTAAAAAAGACATTGAAAACATTAAAATTAAACAAAAAGAACTTGAGGAGTACCTTAAAAATTTAAAAAAAATAAAAGCAACATATAAAAAACATGAAGAAAAAATACATCTATCAAATTTGAACACAGAATTTTTAATAAGACAAGAATTATTCTTTATGAATTATATACACTTTAAAAAAGTAGAAAAACATTATCTAGTTGAAATTAGCAATATCACTCCTAAAGGAATCAAGACTCAAAAAGAAATTTTTAAACTATCATCATCCGTTGATGATATTGCACATAAAATAGCAGAACTTAGTCTTGAAGAAATATTAGGAAGAGAATTTATTAAACTTAGAATCAATATTATCAATAATTTAGAGGCCAAAATATATATAAACGAAAAATTTGTAGCAAAAGGACTATATAACAATGATATATGGGATATTTCTGAACTCCCTAACAAAGAAATTATTATTAACATCACAAGCACAACTTACAAACCCTACACAGTAAAGCAAAAGATAAAAAGCGGAGATACGATTAACTTAAATATTAAATTAAAAAAAGCAAATTCTAAAAAAATATCAATTACAAGTAATGTAAAATCCAAAGTATTTCAAAAAGGAGTATTCATAGGAGAAACGCCAATTGAAATTGAAGAACCTGAGGGCACAGAATCTATTTTATTGCAAGCTCAAGGATACAAAAACATGTTCAAAATAATAAACAAAGAAGATAAAGACATTAATATAGAAATGTTAAAAGATAATAAAAGTGAGCTTATTATAAAAAGAGATAAGTTCTATATCAACCTCGGGATCTTCACATTAAACCTAATAGGTACTGCCTTTGCCATAACAAAATATAATGAATCATCAGAACTTTATGATATGGCTTTACATAATATTATTAAACGTAGGATAACATCTCAAGATCTATACAACGCAAAATCTGAACAAATGATTACAACATTTTTACTTGGCACAGGAATAACATTTTCTATTGGCAGCTTTATACCATTAATAATTCATTTGGTACAATATATTCAAGAAGCAAGCAGAGGTGAATAGATCACATTGTAAAATAATTTAGTAAACAATAAAAACGTAGGAGAATGAGGCTTTTGGGTATTTTTGATAAGATAAAGAATTTATTTAAGAATCAAGAAAAAACACAAATATTTGAAAATTTAGAAGATATTCTCTTAGAAGCAGATATCAAAAATGATATAGTAATTGAAATAATAGAATATATAAAAAAAGTTAAAGTCAAAGATGAAAAAGAAACACTCTTAAAGCTAAAAGACTTTCTAAAAAGTTACATAAACCAACAACCCCTTAACTTAGAGAATAAAAGATTAAATATCTTACTTATAATTGGGATAAACGGAGTTGGTAAGACCTCAAGTATCATAAAGCTTGCCAATAAACTTAAAAATGAAGGTAAAAACGTATTAATAGCTGCAGCCGACACATTCAGAGCAGCAGCAATTCAACAAATTAAAATACAGAGTGAAAAAATTGGCATTAAAGTCATATCTCAAAATCAAGGAAGTGATGCAGCAGCAGTAATATTTGACAGCATTTCAAGTGCAAAGAGTAAAAATTATGATATATTAATAATCGACACAGCAGGAAGACTTCAAAACAAAGAAAACTTAATCAAAGAGCTCCAAAAGATGGATAATGTAATTAAAAAGCAAATAATTGAAACAGATATTAACTATAAAAAAATATTAGTAATAGACTCTATCTCTGGGAAGAATGTAAACAATCAAGCAGAAATATTTAACAAAGCAATAGAAATTGATGGAATAATAGCCACGAAATTTGACTCATCATCTAGAGCAGGTGGAATCTTAAATATCTCAAAGCTATTTAAGAAACCAATATACTTTTTCACATTTGGAGAACAAGTAGAACATATTAAAGAATTTAACACTGATGACTACTTGAATAGGTTATTATGACAAAAAAGATAGTAATATTATTTTTAGCATTTATAATACCAAATGCATATGGGCAAAGATACTTCATATCCGATGTATTTTTCAATAAATATCAGGAAATATATGAAATTCCACAAACAGGATTTTACATTGAATACACAAAAATTAATGAAATTGAAAAATTTAGTCTCTTTAAAGACTTAAAACTGACAAAATACAAAACACAAGAAACAATAGAAGATAAAAAAAAACTAACATTCTATAATGAACAAAACATTAAAACAAATGAAGAAATTTATGATAACTTAAATAATAAAATACAAGAAATAAAATATAGTCCCAAAGGAATAATTCTTGAATCTGTAGACTATTTTTATAAAAACAATGATTTAATTTATAAAGAAATCAAAATTTTAAATCAAAAACCAAAAACACTACACTACATGAAAGACACTAATGGCAAGCTTTTAAAAATAACGGGTTCGGATTTCCAAGTTTGGAATTACGGAATCAGTGGAGAAATCAAATCAACATATTTTGACATAAAAAAATCCAAAATAAAAGTAATCCAATATGACGATCAAAAAAGGCATTTAGAAAGCATAATATTAGACAATAACAAAATTAAATCTAAAGAAAAAAATCAATATCTAGATGAACACGAAGTAATCAATACTGCAGAAGAAGACAATATAAAAACTATATCAAAATATAAGGGCCCCAACCTAATCAGAAAAGAAATATATAAAAATAACGAAATAACAAAGATAAGTGATTTTGAATATAATGAATCTGGAAACGTTATAGTTGAAAATATAACTGTAAAGGAAAATAAAAAAGAACATAACACTAAAACAACATACGAATATAATTCTGATAATAATTTAAAGTCAAAAACAATTTATGAGAATGACTCAATATTATTAAAAACTAACTACTCTAATGACAATGAATACGAACAAGAAATATACTATAATGGAAATCCTATCTTTAAAGTAAGATATAAAAATGATGAAATTATTGAAGAAATAAATAAAAATATTACTAGAGATGAAAATGGGACTAAATAAATTTTTACTGAAAAGATTAATTTTAGATGAACAAAATAGTTCATCACTTACAATTGTAATAATCTTAAGCATAGTGCTTGGGCAAATCATTATCATCATCACAATATCGATAATGAATGGTTTTCAAAATGACTTTTTCACAAGCATATCTACCTTAGAGAGTGGAAATTTAAAAATCGAAAGCAAATTAAATGATCAAGAACTTAATGCTCTTAAAGAGATTAAAGAAATAATTCAAATAAATAAAATCTATGAAACACAAGGCATTGGAATTGAAAATTATTACTATCCAAGTATCTTGAATATCATTGCACTTGACACAGAAGACATCATAAAAGACAAAGATTTTATTCTCCTAACAGGCCTTACACAATCTGAACTCCAACTTAATGATGATGAAATCATAATAGGAGATGTACTCTCGCACAACTTAGGCTTATTTGAAGGGGACATAATAGGACTTATATTAAGTGATGAAATAAAAAACTTACAAACATTAAAAGACGAAGTAAAACATTTTAAAATAAAAGCCATTTTTAAAAGCAATTATGCCAAAATAAATGAATCCACAGTGTTTATGAATATTAACTACTTTTACAAAAAACAACTCATAAAAGATTCAGACATTAACTATCAAATAAAAACACAAAACTTATATCCTAGCAAAAAACTAATAAACAAAATAAAAAACATAAATTCAAACATTCAATTCAAACCCTGGAACGAATATAATAAAGAATTCTATAAAGCACTCAAAATAGAGAGGAATACAATGTTAATCATTTTAACAAGCATATTTCTTGTCATTGCCGTTAATACATATTATTTACAAAAAAGAATCATAATTAATAAAAGCAAATCAATTTCAATAATCTTATTCTTAGGTCTCAAATCGCAAAAAATCAGGCAAGTATTCTTAATGCACTCAGTAATAATTTGCATACTCGGGGGCATCATTGGACTCATTGCAGGTATTACAATATCTTTAAACATCAATGAAATTCTAAATATAATTGACATTTTAATAAACAGCTCGATTAACCTTATTAATTACATACTAAAATTAAAACTAGAAAATATAGAAATAAAAATAGTAAAAAACACAGTTACGCCTAAAATATTTTTAAGTGATTTAATGTTCACATTATTCTTTGCTTGTTTGTTTACAATATACTCAAGCCTAAGGGTAACAAAAAAGTTAAATATGCTGACAAAATAAATGGAGCATTATAAATGAAAAATATACTATGTATAAAAGGAATATATAAAACATACACTAAAAACAAAACAAAAATCAAAGTATTAGAAAATTTGAATTTAAATGTAAAAGATGGAGACTTTATTTCAATTCAAGGTAAAAGCGGATGTGGGAAATCAACATTTTTTAACATCATATCAGGAATTGATAAAATGGATTCAGGAGATATAATTTCATGCGGAATATCCTTAAAAGATGCAAGTGAGAAAACCCTAAGCTTATATAAAAATAAAAAAATAGGTCTTGTATTTCAAAATCACAATTTAATTGATGAGTTTAGTGTATTTGAAAATATTATTTTACCTAAAATAATTGAAGGAAAAGACAACTTAGAAACAATAAATAAAAAAGCTCTACGCTTAATGAAAATATTAGAAATAAACACAAGAGCAGAACATTACCCTTCAGAACTCTCAGGCGGGGAAGCACAAAGAGCAGCAATTGCAAGGGCTTTAATAAATGAACCGAATATAATCTTATGCGATGAGCCTACTGGTAATCTGGATATTAACACCGCAAAAACGGTAGAATATCTATTAATAGACACAGCTCAAACATTTAATAAAACACTAATTTTAGTTAGTCACAATCCAGAATTTTCAAATAAAGCAGATATTAAATATGAACTTAAAGACAAAACACTAAAGAGAATATGATGCGTCCAAATACTAAAGAACTCACAAAAATAGCATACATAATATTTACAAATTCAAAAAATAAAAAAGCCCTAATTGGTTCTGGAATATCTTTAAGTTTAGTCATGATTCCTTTAATTATTGTTTACTACATGTCAAACAACATCATGAATTCCACAATAGATAAATACATTGAAAATGAAGGATTCTCGGTACAAATCGAATATAATGAAATTCAAAAAGATACTCATCTTAGATCTAAACTAGAAAAATTTAAAAAAGAATATCAACATGATGAACTAAAATATTTTTTTGAAAGAAGAACCTATGGAATAATTGGAAATCAAAAAAAACAAGGGGTATTAATAAGGGCAGTAGAAGACAAATTTATTGATGAAAATAAACATATAAAATTAATAGATGGCAAGAAGAGCTTCAACAAAAACGAAATATTAATATCAAAACAAATAAGAGACAGACTTAATTTAAACATCAATGAATCTATTTATATAGTAGTACCAAATAATAAGCATCAAAAGATATTCCCTAGGGCAAAGAAATTCAATATATCTGGAATCATTGAAACGGGTTTAAGGGAAGTTGATAAAAACTTAGTTCTTATTTCATTACAAGACGCAAATATAATGTCGGAAGAATTTTCTAAAAGTATAATTGGAATCTCTGTCAAACCCAATACCAAAGAAAAAGCGAATAATTTAAAGAAAAACATTGCAAAAGAATTTCAAAAATATAAAATAAAAACATTCTATGAGCTTTATTTAAACAAATATAAAAACTTAGATATCAGCAAAAAACTCTTAATATTTATTATGGCATTTATTGTAATATTTGCAAGCATTAATATATCCTCATCTCTTTGCATGTTAATACTTGAGAATAAAAAGAAAATTGCAATATTTAAATCAATTGGAATGAATAATTCAAGTATTAAGCTAATATTTATATTAATAGCACTCGTTCTAAGCTCAATATCTTGCTTAATAGGCATAATCATTGGAAATTACATAACCATTAATATAGAACATTTAATTAATATAATAGACATTATTATTAATACAATTTTAAAAATATTTGGAGCTGATAATACAGAACTTTTAAACTCTGATTATTATATCTCTGAATTTAATATTAAAATAAGCACCAAATTTAGCTTAATTATTCTTTTATCCTACACACTAATTAGTGTCGCAACAACGCTTATTCCCCTAAATATTATTTCAAAGCTTAAAGAAAAAGAAATTTTATAGATAAATCAATATCTCTTCTCTATACACAAAAATACTATTTTGCAAACACATTTACGATCTTAATAGAAGATAGCTCTTCTTTAATATTTGGATAAATCTCTTTTGGGAAAATAGTCTTTAACGAAAAACTCTGCTTAGAATAAGGTTTAAGAAAAGAATTAGTCTCAGAAATTAACTTCCGTTGCAAAGACCTAATAATATGATTATCCCTAGCAACGTAAGCCACTTCGATTTCCAGATCTTTAATATTATCCTTTGAATCATTGTAAACTTCTATTAAAGAATTAGCCTCATAAATTCCAAAAGTTTCATTAAAATAACTCCCAAGATACTTAAAATTTAATATTGAAGAACTTGTCTCTAAATTAATACTAGAGACATTATCAACTTCACTAAAAAATTCAATTAAACGTATATCAAGAACCATTTTCTTAGGATGTTCATTAATTTCTTTAGAAATATTGTATATAAAATCAATTGGAGCATATACACCTTTGCTCCACTTATTTTGAAAATCACTTGTCTTTTCAAAAACCTTATTTAAAATAGGTTTTCCTAAATCATCATAAACAGTAACACTATAAGAAATTCTTTTAATAGGCTCTTTAGCTGAAATAACCCCTGCTTTTAACTGATAAGCATGTGCATCTTCAAAAACTAACACCTTCGCATCTTCAACTTCAACATAATATAAAACATAAGGACTCTCAACAAGATTAGTAGATTCAACTATTAAATCAGATGCCCTTGTAACTGAAGGTAAGCCTTGGGAATTGGTCTTTTTGACATCTTCTACTCCATCAAGCTCTTCATAGCCACTAATAAAGGAATGCATTAGTGTATATGTAATAAATGCAATAATAGCTATCAATATAAAACTTAACAATAATATTAATATTCGCTGTTTTAACCTCTCAGCATCATTATAATTTTTTAAATTAATCCCACTAACTATTCCAAATTCTTGAGCCTGTAAACTTACATGAATAAATTTTTTATTTATCTCTTTAGTAGCTATTCTTTTTACAAGTCTCTTATAGAGATTAAAAAATGAAGCAAAACTAGATTTATTATGAAGAGAATACAAATATACAGTCTCAAGTTCTCTTAAAGCATCACTCAACTCCCCCATTCTCTCTAATTGCCGTGCTTTATCATATACCTTAGAGAAACGCATTTCAATATTCTCAATATCAGCATCAGAAATATCCACTCGTTCAATAATCTCATCTATATCTCTTTCTCTTAAAACCCTATTCTTATACTTAGATAGCCTAGATAAATAAATCTTAATTCTATCCTCAGAAGTTTTACTCATTATCTTCTAATTCATCAACTTTCTTTAAGAGCCAATAAGCAATATTCTTAGCAGTATCTTTTGTAACCGAAATTCCAACAAAAGAATTTATTAAAATTATCTTCTCTTTAGAACCCTTAAGTTCCCCAGAAATCTCTTCTAAAACACCTTCTTTAGTCTTAGTATAAACAATCTCTTCAGGAATCTCTGTAGATTCGAAAACAAGATCACAAAAAATCTCTCCAGTATTAGTTACGCTGCCATAAATATTATTAACAGGTACTAATTTATAATCTTCTGCTTTTTCAAATCTGTAAATTATTTCCTTCATAAGACGAATTATAACATAAACATATCTTTAAAATATAAAAGCTTGAAATTATAATATAATTATAAAATATAGATCTCAAGAACACAAATTGACTTAACAAAAACATCAAAATGCAAGAAATTCTATATGTAAAAATAAAATAGAAAATAATGGTATAATTCTTAAAATAAAAGTTCTTACATAAAAATAAAGAGTACTAAATAAATGGATCTTAAGCTCGCAAAAGACAAAAATGAAAAATTAAAAATCATAAGGAAAGATTTTCCTATTCTAAATAAAACTATAAATGATAAAAAAATCATTTATTTTGATAATGCCGCAACTTCTCAAAAACCACAAAGCGTGATTTCATCTGTAGTTGAATACTACGCAAACTATAATGCGAATGTTCACAGAAGCGGGCATGGACTTGCAATACAATCCAGCCTAAAAGTAGAAGAAACAAGAAAAATTATCAAAAAATTTATCAATGCAAAGTCTTTTAAAAACATAATATTTAATTCTGGAACTACAGATGGAACAAATACAATAGCAAATTCATTGCTCTTTTCAAAACTTTTAAAAGAAAATGATGAAATCATTACAACAACACTTGAACATAATAGTAATTTGCTTCCTTGGATCAATATTGCTAAATATTTAAACTTAAAAATCAAACTTGCCAAATTTAATAAAATGGGAATCATTCAACCTGATGAAATAAAAAACTTAATTACAGATAAAACAAAAATTATTACTATATCTGGCATAAATAACATATTAGGAACTATACAGGATTTAGAAACGATTGGAAAGATTGCTAGAGATAACAAAATTATTCTGTTCATTGATGCAGCTCAAATGGCACCACACATGAATATAGATGTAGAGAAAATAAACTGTGACTTTTTAGTATTCTCGGGACACAAAATGCTTGCTCCAACAGGAATTGGGGTTCTATACATATCAGATAAAATTATAGATAAACTCAACAGTTCTAAACTAGGAGGCAATGCCATAGAAAATATTTTCATAGAAAATGGAGAGCCTAACTTTAAAACTCTTGAATCTCCAAATAAATTTGAATCAGGTACACCAAACATTGCAGGAATTATTGGTCTTGGCAAAGCAATAGAATATATTAATAATATATCAATGGACTTTATTCAAGAACATGATAGAGAACTGATTGAATATTGTGTTGCAAAATTAAAAGAAATTGATGAAGTTGAATTTATTTTAAATAAAGATATCAAACGAAAATCAATAATATCATTTACAGTAAAAAATATCCACTCACATGATGTTGAGACATATCTTGATACGATGGGCATTGCAACTAGATCTGGAAAAACCTGTGCTTACCTTGCATTTCTCTCAGAAAATATTAAAAAAGACCATCTACTAAGAATAAGCTTTTACTTATATAATACAAAAAAAGAAATTGATATCTTCATATCCTGCCTAAAGAAAACAATAAAAGAATTTTATTAAATCTATCTTTCAAAAAGATTATAAGAGCTATTAATCATTAATTTATATATTATAATATTAAATAATATAAAAGATAATGGGTAAAAATTTACTTAATTACATAAAACTCAAATTAAATCAATACAAAGTTATTGTTGATTTAATCAAGCAAACCTCTTAAAATTGAAGCATGTTTTCAGAAGAAACAAAAAAGGAACTAATAAGACTTAGTAAAATAAGAAAGTATTATTTTCAAACAGACAAAAATCAAAATTCAGTATATCACCAATCTAAGTGCGGTGACCAAATAATCTTTCAAATCAATGAAAACAACGAAAAAATTAAATTAAAATACAACGCATATGGATGCGTAATTCTTCTCTCAAGTGCTTATATCTTAACCAAGCTATGTGATAATAAACCTAGAAACACAATACTAGAAATCATAACAAAAACAATCAATAGAAATTTTGAAAACTTAGAAGAAATTGATAAAAGTCTTAAAAATTTTGAAAACTTTTTATATACAAATAGAAAAGATTGTTTCATGCTACCATACAAAGCTCTAAAAGAGATCTTAAATACAACTAAATAACTCTTAATTTAGGAGCATTATATGAAAATATACTCTCACTCATCAATAGGATATGAAGGGGAATTAATTGAAGTTGAAGTAGATATTAGAAAAGGAATACCAGGAATTGATATTGTTGGACTAGCTGGAAGTGAAATCAAAGAATCAAGAGAAAGGGTAAAATCGGCTATTAAAAATTCAGAATTTACTTTTCCAAAAGACAGGATATTAATAAATCTTGCACCAGCTGGCATCAAAAAGATTGGAACAGCAATTGATCTCTCAATCGCAATAAGTATTATTACTACAAAAGATAACCAAAACAATAACTTAGAAATTTTGATATTAGGAGAATTACAATTAGACGGACAAATAAGAGCAATTAAAGGAATATTACCTGCTATTTCACTTGCAAAGGAAAGGGGCATTAAATGCATAATCATACCTTTTGACAACTTAGCAGAAGCTCTTCTAATAGAAAATCTAAACATTTGGGGAGTTAAAACTTTAAAAGAAGCTCTAGAAATAATAGGACATCTTAATCATAATATATTTCCATCAAAACCCACAATTAACTTTAAAATAGAAGAGAATGAAGAAAAATTTGAATATGATTTCAAAAATATCAAAGGACAACATAGAATCAAAAGAGCACTTGAAATCGCAGTTGCTGGAGGTCATAACATTATGATATTTGGTCCTCCTGGAAGTGGAAAAACTCTCAGCATTAAATGCGTACGGTCAATCTTACCCCCACTTACAGATAAAGAAATCATTGAAACAAACAGAATTTGGTCAGTCGCAGGTAAATTAATAGATACAAAAATAATAAGCCAAAGACCATTTAGACAACCTCATCAAACTGCAAGCAAAGAAGGAATCATTGGTGGTGGCTCTAATGCACTCCCTGGAGAAGTATCACTTGCCCATAATGGTATTTTATTCTTAGATGAAGCTTTAGAATTTCAAAAATCAATATTACAATCACTTCGAGAACCAATAGAAGATAAGATGATCTCAATAGTAAGAGCAAGTTCAAAATCATTCAAATATCCTGCAAATTTTCAGCTAATGCTTGCTACAAATCCCTGTCCCTGTGGCAACCTTGGAAAAAACGACACAGAATGTTTTTGTTCGCAACAAGAAGTTTCAAACTACTGGAAAAAACTCGGAGCAGCAATGCTTGATAGAATTGATATTAGGGTACCAGTTAAACCAGTAGACAATGCAAAATTATTTCAAGAAGATAATGAAAGCTCAAGCGAAATAAGAAAGAGAATAATAAAGGCAAGGAATATACAGAGTAAAAGATATGGAAATTTTGAAAATATTCACAAGAATTCTGATCTTAAACCAGAACATATTGCAACATTTTGTGAATTAGACAAAATACTACAAGATGAAATGATTTATATATTAAATAAACTTAACATATCATCAAGAGCAACTCATTCAATCTTAAAGCTATCAAGAACAATTGCGGATTTAAAAGAAGACGACCATATTTCAAGAGAAGCATTACTAGAAGCGATTGAACATAGAAAACATGGAGGAAAATTACTAGAAGAATAAAAAAGCCCCAATTGGGGCAAAATTAAAATTCTATTTTATCAATATAACTTTTCAGTTGATTAGCAGAAATTTTAAATTTTTCAAGTTCCCTGTCACTTATTTTAAAATCAAGGACCTCTTTTACACCTTCTTTGCAAACCACAGCAGGTGCTCCAATATAAATATCCTTAATAAAATTACCATATTGTCCATTAATATATGAAGAGATTGGCAAAATAAGGTTTTGGTCACTAATTATTGCATTGACAATTTTTTTAATCCCAAGTCCAATAGCATAATAAGTCGCACCTTTAAGTTTAATTACCTCATAAGCAGCATTAACAACCTTTTTATGAATCTCATCAAGCTCCACTTCCCTTATTGTCCCTTCAGCAATGTATTCTGATAAAGACTTCATAGCTATTTTAGTTTCATCCCAAGTAGCAAAAGAACTATCTCCATGCTCACCCATAATATATGAATGTATATTTTGAGTATTAACATTAAAACGCTCAGCTAAAAAATATCTAAGTCTTGAGGTATCAAGTGTTGTTCCTGTCCCAATAACCTTATGAGTTGGAAAATTGGAATATTTCATTGTTACATAAGTCATAATATCAACAGGATTACTTGCTATTACAAAAATACCATTAAATCCACTTGAAACAACGCCTGTTACAATTTCTTTAAAGATTTTAGTATTCTTACCAACCAAATCAAGTCTTGTCTCACCTGGCTTTTGATTAAGGCCAGCAGTAATTACAACAATATCTGCATCAGAACAATCATCATAATTGCCAAATGCTATTTTAATATTTTTTTCTAAGAACATCTGACCATGGTTTAAATCCATGACTTCACCCTTAGCCTTGTCTTGAGCTACATCAATAATTACAAGTTCATGAACAAGTGAGTTATCTATTGTCAAAGCATAGGCAAAGCTTGAGCCAACACCACCAGCTCCAACAAGAACAACCTTATTACGTTTAAGCATAAACTATCTCCATACAAAATTATTTCATTGGTATTAAATAATATTACAACAGTTTATAACACTTTAAAATAATTCAATAATATTTTATAAGAATAAAATATTTGATAACTTATCTATTAAGATATATCAAATATCAATATAAAATAACAATAATTGACATTATTGCATTAGAAACCTACTTAAAGATGATTAATTATCATCTGATTTAAGAACAGCAAGAAATGCACTTTGCGGTATTTCAATATTCCCTATCATCTTAAGTCGCTTCTTCCCTTCCTTTTGCTTCTCTAAAAGCTTCCTTTTACGAGTAATATCGCCTCCATAACATTTAGCAGTAACATCCTTTCTAACAGGTGAAATTGTCTCACGCGCAATAATGTTTGAACCAATAGAACCTTGAATTGCTATTTTAAATTGTTGTCTTGCAATCTCATCCTTTAATTTTTTACAAATATTTAAAGCCTTTGATCTTGCACCATCTCTAAAAACTAACTGAGACAACGCATCAACTCTATCCCCATTAACTAAAATATCCAGCTTAACTAAAGCTGTTTCCTCATATCCTAATAATGCATAATCAAAAGAAGCGTATCCACGGCTTACAGATTTAATCTTATCGTAAAAATCAAAAAGTATCTCAGCAAGTGGCATCTTATAAATAACTTCAACACGCTTTGTGTCAAGATAAATCAAATTTTCTTGAACGCCTCTTTTAAGTAAACAAACACTCATAACATTCCCCAAAAATTCAGCGGGAACAATAATATTAGCTCTAATATAAGGTTCAAGAGCAACTTCAATGTTTTCATTTCCAGGAAATTGTTCAGGACTTTCAATGAAATAAGGATTTCCCTTTTTAGGAATAATTTTATAACGCACTGATGGTGATGTTAATATCACATTAAGATCGAATTCACGTTCAATTCTCTCTTGAATTACCTCTAAATGTAAAAGTCCCAAAAATCCACATTTAAATCCATGTCCAAGAGCAGCCGAGGCGTCTTTTTCAAAAGTAAGAGATGCATCATTCAGTTTAAGTCTATCCATTGCCTTTAAAAGATCATCATACTGATTAGCATCAACTGGATAAACAGAAGAAAACACTACGGGTTTAACTTCCTTAAATCCTTCAAGAGGCACACTTGCTGGATCATCAACAAGAGTTACAGTGTCTCCAATCTTAACATCTGATATATTTTTTATTCCCGCAATAAAATAACCAACATCACCCGCTTCTAAAATATCTTTTTTTTCAAGAATTATTTTAAAAATCCCAATCTCTTCTACTAAATATTCCCTATCTGCATGAATCAATTTAATCTTATCGCCAGTTTTGATTTGTCCTTCAAAAACTCTAAAATGAACAATAACACCACGATAAGAATCATAATGCGAATCAAAAATTAAAGCCTTTAATGGACCCTTAACACTCCCCTTGGGAGATGGAACATATTTACAAATAGCCTCAAGTAACTCATCAATTCCTATTCCATTTTTAGCAGATATGGGAACAGCAATATTTGAATCTAATCCTAAATCATGCTCTATTTGCTCTTTTACAAAATCAATATTCGCACTTGGTAGATCTATTTTATTAATAACAGGAATAATTTCAAGATTATGTTCAAATGCCATATAAAAGTTTGAAACAGTTTGAGCCTCTATTCCTTGGCTTGCATCAACAAGTAAAAGTGCCCCCTCGCAAGATGAGATTGCCCTTGAAACCTCATAAGAAAAATCAACATGCCCCGGGGTATCTACAAAATTAAGTTCATAAATATTGCCATCACTACACTTATAATCAATAGTAACCGCTTGACTCTTAATTGTAATTCCCCTCTCTCTTTCAATATCCATACTATCAAGAATTTGACTTTTAAATTCACGATCTGATATTATCTTAGCTTTTTGTATAAATCTATCTGCTAGAGTTGATTTACCATGATCAATATGTGCAATAATACAAAAATTTTTTTTATAAGAACTAATTTTTAAACCTCCCCTAAATTAAAATAAAATAATTCAGAAAACATTATACTAATGTACACTTTTACCAATCAAAAAATTTTTGATCTGGATCTTTGATTTTAAAACATAAGGCGAAAATTTAGGAGCAAGATCAACTATCAACTTCCAAGTATCCACAGCTCTCAACTTATGTTTACCATTATCATAGATATAAGTAGCATAAGCAATGTTATATACTATTTCCCAAAAATCTGTAGACTCAAAACTAGTTTTAATATCAGTATATTCATTTATTTTTCGAGCAAAAGCCCTTAAATTTTTAAACTCATAAAGAGGTTCATAATAACTAACATAGTCATACATCCTAGTCAAAATACCAACTGCAGCTACAAGTCCATGAGCAATTGCAAGCTCATAAGCACCAATCTTAAAATATACTTTTGCTAATAACTGATGAGCATCGATAACGTTATAATTATTAAACCTATAAAGATTAAAAGTAAAATCTAGACCTGAAGTTCCTCTTACCTGCTTTAAATAAGAATGTAAATAAAACGACATATTAAATTTATTACCTTTAGTATCTTCATATTTTTGAACGACATAGTGATAATTATAATAATCATCACTATTTGAGAACTTACTTAAAATCTCATTTAAGTAATCAATCATATCAACATGATGATCTTCAAGCTCAGCAATCTTTGCCAAAGAAAAAAGTATATTTTTCTCAAAAAATTTATCCAACAAATAATCTTTATTTTCTAAAGCCTTCTGAAGATGTAATTTCTCAAGTACAACATTACCAATCATGCTATAAGCAACGGATAAATAATAATTAGCCTCTGGATATATTCCTTTTCTAAGCAAAGCTTCCTGCAAATAATTCATTGCAATAGTAAGATTAGATTTAACAAATCCTTCCTTAGAATAAATAAGCTGTCGTCCCTTTTCAAGTAAAATCCAATATGGAAATTCCTCCACAACTGATGAATTTAAATTCAAGATAAACCCGAAAATAAAAAGGAGCAAAAAAGGTCTTAACATATCTATAAATATATTAAATTTTCTCACAAATTGCGAGAAAATTTAATACCCGAATCCTTCAAACTTAAACAAATTTAAATATCATCAAGAATACCATCACAAAAAGGGCAACAGATTCTATGAGACCTAAAACCAAAAGATTTGTTGCAAATCCCTTCCCAGTCTCAGCAAAAGCATCACAAGCCCCTGCAGCAGTTCTACCTTGTGCAAAAGCAGAAATAGAAATTGCAAGACCACCACCAAATCCAGCTCCAAACAACAACCAAGGATCTGTCTGCGTCATTATCCCTGCCAAAGTATTCATTAATATATAACCATATATTATTTGTGTCAGGGGTGCTGAAACAAAAACAATTAATAAGAAAGGAGCTGGCTTACCTTGCATATAACATCTCTTCCATGCCCCAATAGCAGCACTCCCAGCAGCTCCCATGCCCAAAGCTGAACCTATTGCAGCTATTGTTAAAGCCGAATTAACTCCTATTAAACCTATATCCATAATTCTCTCCTTATCTAATCTTTAATTTTTCTAAAAGGCCTATAAGAATATCCATTCCATTCTTGACCCAAATGGTTTGAAAATTCAAGCATATTAAGTCTTACTCCATGAACAACAACAGATAATAAAGATAACGTTATATTTAGAATATGTCCAAACAGTATCACAATAATGCCACTTATTATAAGACCAATATTAGATGATTTTAATAGAGACGCTGACATACTATTAAAACTATCAGAAATTGCAAGTCCTGCAAGTCCAACAGCAAAAAGTCTAATATAAGATATTATGTCTGCAAATCCTGAAACAGTAGCTAAAAACTGTTCTATTATTCCACCAAAACTCTTTAATACGCATATAAAGAAATTCGAACCATCCTGCTTCTCAAAAATAAAGACAAGCATAACCCCAACATATATCATATTAAGAACAATGCTGTGCATAGGGAATCTATCCCTACCAAGTATTAAATTGAGAGCAAGATAATAAAGCCCAGGGATCACAATAAGCCAACCAATTTGAGCAATTGAATGTATGTATGGTTTTTCCTTCACTTTTTGAATAAAATTCCACATGTGAGCTAATGATATTTGCAAAACACCTATTGTGAAACATATAAACATAATATTTTGCATACCACTCCTTCCCGTTAGATACTCAAGCTTCAAAGATTTTAAAATAGGAAATAAGTCAAGAAAAAAAGTACTACTCCCAAACCAAGTACCAGTCATCGAACCATATATTATTGCTGACGTACTTAGATAAAATATTAAAGCATGAATAGATGTTAAAGGTTTACCTTTTATAATATTGCTTAAACTAAAAAGAATACCTATTAGTAAAAATATTACTCCATAAGCCGCATCACCGATTATCATTCCAAAAAACACAAAGAAAAATAACATAAAAATACAACTAACATCTCTCTCTTTATACCCAGGAATTGTATCTAAAACATTAAAAATAGGCTTGGCAAGCTTAGCAATTCCCCTTCTCTTTATATAAGTGGGAACAACATCATCAGCATCTGGCTCTGCAAATTGTACCACAAACTCACCATTAAGAGTCGCATTTTTAATATCTTCCTGCTTATCTTCCGGAACAAATCCTGTAATATATACAAAGTTATCACGCTCCACATCCATGTCAGTCATAACTTGCTCAAATTCAACAATTTGATCATATTCTTTTATTTTATCTCTTAAAACATCTCCATATTTATTTAAAATCGATAATTGAGTTAATTTTTGATTCAAAATTTCACCAATAACTTTTAACTTATTCTCGATAAAATCAAGATCAAACTCAAACTCATATTCCTCAGCTGTATCTACTATCTGCTTAGAATCATTAATAGCCACAAAATAAGCCGTGCCTTTATAATTATTAATAAGAGTAACTTTAGTTTCAGAGGATGCCAACAATTTTTTATATTCACCAATCCCAGACTTAAAAAATTGCACATAAATATTACTTTCTCTCAATTTATTGATTAACTCAAGAGGGAAATATCCCCAACAAGATATAATATCTCTCTTATGAAGCAATGACTGCTGCATATCCTTTAAATCTTTAATCTCAGAACCTAAACTAACTATACTCCTTGCAACATCTAAAAAATTTTCATTTGAAGAGCTTAAGATTTTTACTTCAGAGTCATCTCCAAGCAAAGATAAAGCTTGCCTTAAAATTCCTCTCTCCTCAACGACTCTTTCTAAAGATTCTGAGACTTTATTGCAAAAATTAATATGAACAACTCCCAATTCTCTTAAAATCTCGAGTGATTCTCTTTTATATTTCAATAAAGTTAAAATCAAAACTTTGTTCATTTTTACAATCATCAACGTATCCCTTATCTACCTTTAATCAAGCTAGCTTTAGCCATTTTACCTCTTACAACAGCTGCCGTTTGCTGATCACCAAGATAAACATTAATCTTTTTTATATTAATTTTAGCAGCAGGTATCATAACTTTTTCAAATAAATTTACCCTTTGAGAAGTAGTATTAAGTTCTGTCTCCAATAACCTAGTTTGCTCATTTAAAACTTCAATCTCCGCTTTTACCTGAATTACACGCTTAATAGCCTCTATTCCCTTATCTACCCAGTAAGGAGTTAACAAAAGGTCATGTTTAATATCTTCATATTCAACAGAATCAAATACAGGAATAGTAATACCTGCAATATTTGCAAAGCTCCTTACTACTCTTCTAATTTGAATCCAATCTTGAAAAGCAAATCTTTCGCCAAATAGAGAAATCCAAGCCTTAATATCCCTCTTAAGCTTGTCTTGCTCAAGTTTCCGAATTTTTTTAAGAGCATCAATTTTTCTAATCTCTAAATGAAGTTGCTGTTTCTTAAGCTGCAGCGTAGGCAAATACCT
The DNA here is from genome assembly GCF_023035675.1 of Borrelia hermsii DAH. Taxonomy (NCBI): domain Bacteria; kingdom Pseudomonadati; phylum Spirochaetota; class Spirochaetia; order Spirochaetales; family Borreliaceae; genus Borrelia; species Borrelia hermsii. The sequence continues at coordinate 89,568 of NZ_CP073136.1, forward strand.
ACTAAACATTTTAAGACTATCTTTTTGTTTTTTAAGCTCATTCTTTGTTAACTTAACTTTAGGCATTTCTAATCCTTTTTTTGAGGCCAATACTTTTCTACAAGTTCCGTTTTAATTCCAATTTCTTTAGGTTCAAAACAACTAGAAAGGATTTCCCACCCCAAATCCAAGGCCTCTTCTAAAGGAATATTAACAGATAAGTCCATCAACTTACTTTCAAACATCCCACTGTACTTAAGAAGCTTCTCATCCCATTCTGTCATATTAAATCCCATAGCCTTTTTCTCTATAGATTCCTTTGAAGATGCATAAAGCTTAATCATTGAGTCCATAATCGTTCTGTGATCATCTCTTGTTTTCCCATTAACCATTTGCTTAAGTCTTGAAAGAGAACCAAAAGGTTCAATTCTGCCTCCCTTTAAATAATACTGCCCTTCAGTAATATAACCCGTATTATCAGGAACTGGATGAGTAACATCATCACCAGGCATTGTAGTAACTGCAAGTATAGTAATTGAGCCTGCCCCTTCAAAATCAACAGCTTTCTCATACCTAGATGCAAGCTGAGAATACAAATCACCAGGATACCCTCTATTAGATGGAACTTGCTCCATGGTAATAGCAATTTCTTTCATAGCATCTGCAAAATTGGTCATATCAGTCAGAAGTACCAAAACCTTTTTCCCTTGCAAAGCAAATTTCTCGGCAACAGCAAGAGAAATATCAGGTACTATTAAAGACTCAACAACAGGATCATTAGCTGTATTTACAAAAAAGATCGTCCTACTTAAAGCCCCACCCTTTTCAAGAGAATCTCTAAACTTTAAATAATCATCATTCTTAAGTCCCATTCCCCCAAGAATAATCAAATCAACTTCCGCCTGAAGAGCTATTCTTACAAGAAGTTCATTATAAGGTTCTCCGGATACAGAAAATACTGGTAATTTTTGAGATTCAACAAGAGTATTAAAAACGTCTATCATTGGAATTCCTGTTCTTATCATGTTTCTTGGAACAATACGCTTTGCAGGATTAACTGATGGCCCTCCAATTTCAATTAAATTATCTTCAAGACGTGGTCCTCCATCTTTTGGATTTCCAGCTCCATCAAAGATTCTACCAAACAAATTCTCAGAAAATGTAACTTGCATTGGATGACCTAAAAACTTAACTTCGTCTGCAGTTGAAATACCTATAGTTCCATTATAAACCTGAAGGGAAACTTTCTCTCTATCCAACTTAATAACCTCAGCTAAAGAACTTGTATCTTTTGACTTCACAATGGCAAGTTCTCCATATTTAACATTTTGTGCCATAACAGTTATTACATTTCCAACAATAGATTCTATCTTACTATACACTCTCTTCATTTATGCACCTCGAAAATCCAACTTCTTAGAACGTACTAAATTCTTTAAAGAAACTTCTAACTTATTAAACTTTTCTTCCTTAAAAGGAGTAAGATTCATATCCAAAATATTTTGCCTTAGTTCATTTATGAAACCCCTTGCTTCCAATTTACTCTCAAATTTAAAATCTGATTGTAAAATATCATAAAGCATATCAAACATATAATTTTGACGCTCAGGATTTACAGCAGCATCAACACTATCAAATGAATTTTGTTGCAAATAACACGAATCCAAAAGTTCAGATTTCAAATAAACTAAAAAGTCACCATTACTTATCCCTTCCTCACCAACAACCTTCATCATCTGATTTATCTCATTTCCTTTTGCCAAAAAATCCCTCGCATATTCTGTCTTTCCAAATTCAACAACTCCTCTATATTTACTCCAAGATTCAAGAGGATTAATGGCTGGAAATTTTCTAGCATCTGATCTCTCTCTTGTAAGACCATGAAATGCTCCCACAACCTTTAAAGTTGCCTGAGTTACTGGCTCCTCAAAATTACCCCCAGCAGGACTTACAGAACCACCCACAGTCACAGAGCCAAAACTACCATCATTTAAAACAACAATACCTGCCCTTTCATAAAACGATGCAATAACAGATTCAAGATAAGCAGGAAATGCCTCTTCACCTGGTATTTCCTCAAGACGACCTGACATCTCTCTCATAGCCTGAGCCCATCTTGAAGTCGAATCTGCCAGTAAAAGTATATCAAGACCCATTTGCCTATAATATTCACCAATAGTAATAGCTGTATAAACTGATGCTTCACGAGCAGCAACTGGCATAGAAGACGTATTGCAAATAATACATGTTCTCTCCATTAATGATTTACCTGTCCTTGGATCTATAAGTTCAGGAAATTCTTTAAGGGTTTCTACAACTTCACCTGCTCGCTCACCACAAGCAGCAATAATTACAATATCAACATCAGCATTACGACTTGTAACTTGCTGAAGAACCGTTTTTCCAGCACCAAAAGGCCCAGGAATACAAAATGTACCACCCTTTGCAACCGGAAAGAACGTATCTATTATTCTTGTTTGAGTTACCATAGGCTCACTAGGAATAAGTCTCTCTTTATAATTGGTAATTGGAATTTTAACAGGCCAATGAAATGACATAGTTATAATATGCTTACCCCCAGCATCATTCTCAACAACAGCAATTTTATCATCTATAGTATAATCACCATCACTAACGATCTCCACAATACTGTAAGAATCCCTTCTATCAAATGGAATCATGATTTTGTGCTTAATTGTGCCTTCAATAACAAATCCAAGAAAATCTCCTGCAACAACAATATCTCCAACCTTTGCAGTTGCATTAAAATGCCATTTTTTCTTCCTATCAAGTGCACTTAAATACAAGCCTCTCTCTAAAAAAAACCCACATTGAGCAGCAAGTTCTGGCAATGGATTTTGAAGACCATCATACACCTGACTTAAAAGACCAGGACCAAGCTCAACCGTTAAAAGCTTATTTGTAAACTCAATATCATCCCCAACAGCAATTCCCCTAGTCATTTCAAATACTTGAGCATCAACTTCCCCATCTCTAATACGAATTATCTCAGCTTTTAAACTACGTCCACCGGTTTTAATAAAAACAATCTCATTCATGGAAACTGTACCAACTACCTCAATAGTAACCAAATTTCCAATAACTCCTACTACTTTTCCTCTAGCTTCCATTCAAATTCCCTTCAAAAATTTTTACTTATTTGTATACTTAATTTTTGACAAATATCATCAAAATTCTTCTTACCTATCTCTTCTATAAAGAGATTTCTTCTTGAAACTAATATTAACTTTAAAAAATAAATTACTAATTTTTCAAAGTTAAAATCATTTCCCACTTCAAGTTCTGTTAAAAATTGCCACTTTAACATATCAAGTTCTAATTCTATCTCAAAAGGATTTTCCTTAAGACAAAGGGGTTTTAAAATTCCTAAATAATAATGAGAAAAATAAGGAGACTCTAAATACACATCTCTTGGAAATCCCAATTTATCAGCTCTAAGAGCTGCCAGCGTATATCTTATTATTTCTTCAAATTCAAGAAACTGGTCAATTACCTTTAAACTCCCTCTAACAAATTTAGATTCTGATAAGTCCTTCAGAAAAAGAAAATCTTCCTTGCTTAAAGCAATCTCAACATTATCAAAAAAATCTGATATACTCCACACCTTGCGAGCTTCTAAATCAAGATAAGGCAATGACGACATAACATAGTAATATGAACTTAACATACTACATCTCCTAACCTAATTTTATAACTTCTTTAAACCTTGGATTTAAATATTCAAAAAGAATATCAGCAATAGTGTCTGATGTAAAATCATAATATAAATTACCGTCTCTTTGTTGAATTTTAAACCCTTTGCTTATGCCTTTAAAAGGTTTAAGCTCAATTGCATCATCTAATCTATTTCCTATATTCACTCTTAAAATAGATAATAAATTAGAAACCGCAGATTCATTAAGTATTATATCTATCTTATCTTTCTTACTCCAAATATCTACAACCCTAATAATAAGTTCTCTCAAAAAATTATCATCATAAACTTCAGAAACAGAATCCTTTAAAGCAATTTTAAAAAGAGATTTAATATTATTCTCAGTAGCAATAATCAAATCCCTAACTGCTTGACGAGATGCCTCAAGAGAATGTATTTTATACTCACCAGCTTCCTTTTCAGCTTGCATTTTTAATTCCTTAGCATCACTCTCAGCCTTCAAAATAATAGCCTCAGCATCCCTCTTTGCATTAAGAATAATCTCACTTGCTAACTTCTCAGCTTCCTCAAGCCCATCTTTTTTAATCTTATTTATCAGATCTTTAACTTCAAACTGCACTAGAACTCCTTAATATACAAAAAAAATAAAGCAAAATACTCAATAAACAAATCTTTAAATAAAGTATACCAATAAATTTTTAATTTTAATTATTAAAAGCCACAATATTTAAATTATATATCACTAAAAAAATACCCCAATAATTTTGTACACATTAATATCATGTACTATAGAAAGTTTTTTTCCTGGAAACTTTTCTTTCAACTTTTCATCAAAAACCTTAATGCCCCTCTCTATAACCCTGTTACTAAATTCCACATCGACTATATCAAGAGTTATTATTTCAATAATAATTAAATACCCTCTTCCAAATTTAGACCCATATCCAAGGGTAAAAGAAGTGGTAACACGAAAAAGCCCATCCAAAAGCCCATTAGCTGTCCTACCTCTAGAGGGCCTGTTTGGATGCACTTTATAAGAAGTGCCAAATTCATTTTCAAGAACACAATCAACATCAAGACAAATATTAAACAATGCATTCTCAAATTCTTCAAATTTTGATATATCCATTTAGAATTCTACTATTGTCTTTCCAACTCCCCCATCACTTGGGTGAGCAAAATAATATTTCTTAACAAATTTTACATCTCTTAAAAATGCATGCACTCCTTCCATAAGAAGCCCTTCTCCTTTGCCATGAATGATTTCAAATTTACAAACATTCTTCAGTAACATATTATCTATTTTCTTATTTAAAAAGTCTATAGCCTCAACTACTCTCATTCCCCTAATATCAACAGTTAGACCTAATACATCATCCTGACTCTCAAAAGAAAAACTAAAATTTGTTTTGCAATCATTTCTTGATTGCTTATTATCCAATATCTTCTCTAAATTAGAAGATGAAACTGTAATATTAAAAACACCAGTATTTACAATAAATCCTTTCTTAGTAACACCTATTATTTCCCCTGAAGAATTTGAACCAGATACTCTAACCTTATCACCCACTTTAAATTCAACCTTAGTAGCAATTTCTTGATTAATTAATTTAAGTTTAGCAGTCTTAGCAGTTATATTATCTGCAATATTCGATATAAATTCCTTATTCTTAATAGTACAAACACTACCCTCTTTGATCTCTCTAACCAAATTTTCTAAAGTTTTTCTTGAATTTTTTAAAAATTCTTTTTGCTCTTTTATAAATCTCTCTTCCAAATCTCTTTCTTTCAAGATAATATTCTCCCGAATATTATTAATTTCAATTTCCTTAAGTTCAATAAGCTTAAGCTTATCTCTTAATTCATTTTCAAGTAAATGTATTTCTCTCTCCTTCTCAGCAAGTCTCTCTAATATCTCATTAACTTCTGTCTTATTAGATGAATAAATCTCTTTTGCTCTAAATACTATATTAGAGTCAATAGAAGATTTGCTTGCAACATTAAAAGCAAAGCTTTCACCTGGAACTGAAAACATTAAATTATAATTAGGTTCCATTTTGTCTAAATCCATCTGCATAGAAGCATTAATAACAAATTCATGAGTGTATGCAAAATATTTAAGAGCATTGTAATGAGTCGAAATAATAACATAAGAATCAATACCAATTAAATGCTCAAGAATAGCTACAGCTAGTGCTTGTCCTTGTTCAATATCAGTACCTGAACAAAATTCATCAAATATTAAAAGGCTATCTCTTGTTGCATACTTTAAAATATAAGCAATATTATTCATATGACTTGAAAAAGTTGAAAGGCAATTTGCAATTGATTGATCATCTCCAATATCAACTAAAATATTATCAAATATCTTAAAAGTACTAGATTCATCAACTGGAACAGGAATTCCAAATTGAAACATAGCACTCAAGAGAGCAACGGTTTTTAATGTCACAGTCTTGCCACCAGCATTAGGACCTGTAATAACCACAACTCTACTATTTAAAGGACAAAAACTTATAGATTTTGCATTCTGTATTAAAGGATGACTAGCATTGACAATATTAAGATTACTATCAAATTTAGGAAATATTCCTTGATTTCTTATTCCATAAATTGCCCTGGCCTTCAGAGAATCATAATACAAAAAATTATTATAAAGAACTTGCAAAAGAACAATATGTTTGCGAATCTCATCTGAGAGCTCTTGCAAAATTTTTAAAACTATACGCGTCTTTTTTAAGCTTAAAAAACCTAATTTATTATTATTGCTCACTATCTCATTTGGTTCAACATAAAATGTTTCGCCAGATGATGAGATAGATATAATATTACCCCTAATTTTATTTTTAAAACTAGATTTAAGCGCAATAGTATATTTGCCTGATTTATAATAAACAAGCGTAGAAGTTAAATATTTTGCATTTAAACCTATTATCTGCTTGATCTCTTTTTCAATTCTCTTATCTAAATTCCTAATCTCAAAATCAATCTCATCATAATCTTTGACAACACCTCGTTTTATTTTAAGTTCATCAACATCAATATACTTACACAAAGTCTCTAATAAATGCTTTAAACTTGGATCTAAGAATAATAATTTTTTTAAAATTTCAATTTCATTTTGAACCTTAAACTCATTTCTATCTAAAAAAAACATTATTTTTACAACTTCTCTTAGAAAAAAGATAATATTCTTAATCTCCTCAATAGAAATTTTTGAGTTTTCTTTAAGAAGTAAAACAATAGAATCACTTATACTCTCAAGACAAGAATCTGGATATTCATCATAAACTTCAATAAGATTTTTGATCAATTTAACAAAAAAACATACTTGATTAACTTCTTCCTCGGTTTTTAATATTTGTTGCTCACCTAAAAGTTTAACCGTATCTGAGATAGTTACATAAGAAGAAACTGAAGATAAAATTTGATAAAAATCAATTTTTTCCAAGTATTTCTTTTGCATAACTTTTATATCTCCTAAGTTCATTTACAATCTTTAGATAACTGTTGTATCTAATTTCTGAAATTTGAAATCCAATTTGACTCATTATAAAACAATTTGGTTCATTTATATGTAAACAAGAATTAAATTTACATAAATCATTTAAATCTTTAAATTCTCTAAAATAATATCTAAGATTGAAATACTCTAAGCTTTCGATTCCAAATTCCTTTATGCCAGGAGTATCAATTACCACTCCATTATCAGAATGAAAAGCCATAGCATAAACTGTAGTATGTCGACCGCGTGCATATTTATAAGATATTTCATTTATAGCCTGAGATGCATTTAAATCTACCGCATTTATAAGTGAAGATTTGCCAACTCCAGACTGCCCAACAAAAGAAGCTTTAGAATTTTTAATAATTTCTTTTATTTCATCAATTCCCTGAAAAGTAATAGCAGAAGTCTTAATAACCCTATAACCTAAATTTTCATAAATTTTAATCAAAGTATCAACTTTATCACTTATGCCCTCATCAACCTTATTGATCAAAATAATAGGAGTAATTCCTTGCTCCTCAGCAATTACTAATACTCTATCAATAAATGAATTTTTAATCTCAGGAAGATTAGCAGAACTAACAATTAAAACATTATCAATATTTGAAACAATGACTTGTCTAAGAGCAGCCTTTTTATTATAACGCCAAAGCACATTCTTACGTTGAAGTCTATCTTTAATATATACCTTGACCTCATCATAAATGTCTCCACAAACAAAATCACCAGGCACCAAAGGACTATATTCTTTATCTTGAGTATTTAACACCTTACCCTTAATAACTCCTTCATAAATTGAATTGGTATTAACTTCAAGAATAGAATAAATATTATTAACGCCCCAGAGAACTTCAAATCTAAGGTCATTCAATTGATTATTCCTTTAAAATGCAAACCATATCTTTTACAAAAATTCTTATAAAAACACAAATTCTCATCCTGCGTCAAATAAAAATAACGGATAAAACAATTATCACTACACTTAATAGGCCCTAATACCTTAGCAAGCTCATTAGCCACAAGCTCACGATTCTCATAAACAGGAATTCCTAAAAAACTCTCAATCATATCTTTAATGTGCAAATAATGTGTACATCCTAAAAAAACCATATCTCGCCTATTAGCTTCAACCTCTAATTGTAAGGCTCTTAAATATCTAAGTGCATCTTCCTTAAATCTATCTCCATATTCCACAAAATTTACAAGCTCACTTGCTGATTTTAAGATTAAATTCCAATGACATTTTTTTTCTCTTTGCACAAATTCACTATTAATGGTAGAACTTGTTGCAATTAAAATAACCCTTTTACATGCAAGCTCTTCTACTAAACCAACTGAAGGTAAAGTATAGATTATAGGAAACCTAAGATTTAATTTGTCATATACACTAATAGAAGCTGTATTACAAGCAATAACAATTGAAGCAATATTATACATTTGTTCCAATTTTAAAACTAATTCTAAAATCTCTTTTAAGAGAAACTCTGGACTCTTTTCACCATAAGGAAAATTTTTGTTATCTGCAATATAAACATAATTTCTATTAACAAACCTTTTACTTATATACTCAAAATAAGAAAGTCCACCAATGCCCGAATCAAAAATAACTATAACATCCTCTAAATTGCTCATAAGTCTTACTTAAACTTAAGTATAGAAATTAATTTATTCTCTTTCAATAACAATGCTAATAAGTATTTATAGATTAACAAATTTTAAAACCGCAATAGGTTAAACTATAATTAGTATTAATACCAAGCATAGAAGGGGCAAATATGTATAAGAGCATCAAAGAAATTTTAAGTAATCCTATACTAGATACTATGATCACAGTGAAAGGATGGATCAGAACAAAACGCAGTAATGGTAAAATCTCATTTGTAGAAATTAATGACGGGTCAAATATTAAAGGAATTCAAGCAGTCATTGATGAAGAAGATCCTCAATTTGAAAAACAAGAATTTAAAAAGCTTACAACAGGTGCCAGCATATCCTTAACCGGAATCTTAATCTTAAGTCCGGCAAAAGGACAAGCCTATGAAATTAAAACAACAAAGTTTAATGTAATTGGAGAAGCAGATCAAGAAACATATCTTTTACAAAAGAAAAGGCACACCTTTGAATTCTTAAGAGAAATCCCTCATTTAAGAATTCGTACCAATACATTTGGAGCTGTGGCCAGAATTAGAAACCAAATTTCTTATAAAATTCATGAATATTTCCAAAAAAATGGATTTTTTTATATCCATACCCCAATTATTACATCAAATGACGGAGAGGGGGCTGGTGAAATATTTCGTGTATCTACCCTAGATCTTAACAACATTGCAAAAGGACAAGAAATCGACTTTAAAAATGATTTTTTTGGCAAACAAGCATTCCTTACAGTAACTGGACAACTACACGGCGAAGCTTATGCAATGGCTTTATCAAAAATATATACATTCGGACCGACATTTAGAGCAGAAAATTCCAACACAACACGCCATGCCTCAGAATTTTGGATGATTGAACCTGAAATGGCATTCTTTACGCTTGAAGATAATATCAATTTAGCAGAAGATTTCCTTAAGTATATTTTAAGAGAAACTTTAAATCATTGTGGCCAAGATATGGAATTTTTTGATAATTTCATTGAAAAAGGCCTAATAAAAAAAATTGAAGATGTAATAAACTCTAACTTTGAAGTTATTACATATACCCAAGCCATTAAAAAACTTGAAAATGCAACAAAAACATTTGAAATAAAGCCTTACTGGGGAATGGATTTACAAACAGAACATGAAAGGTATTTAACAGAAGAAATCATCAAAAAACCTACTACGGTTATTGACTACCCAAAAGAATTTAAAGCATTTTACATGAAAATGAATGAAGACAACAAAACTGTTAAAGGAATGGATATTCTAGTCCCACGCATCGGAGAAATAATTGGAGGCAGCGAGAGAGAAGATAATCTAGATAAGTTGAATAAAAGAATAAAAGAACTAAATTTAGAAGTAGAAACTTTGAATTGGTACTTAGACTTAAGGAGATTTGGGTCGACTCCTCATTCTGGATTTGGACTTGGACTTGAAAGATTAATTCAATATATAACAGGAATGGCTAATATTAGAGATGTCATCCCATTCCCAAGAACCCCTAAAACTCTTTATTTCTAATAAAGAGTTTTAGGAGGAAAATTTGCAAAGAAAAATCTTATGTAAAATATTATTAATGTCATCAACATTAATGTTATTCTCAAATGAAAAACCAGAAAATAATCTAAAAATATTTTCAAATATAGAAGAAGAAATTACAAGTAAAAAACCAAATTATAAATACAGTAAAGCAAAGCCTAAGCTCAATAAATCAAATAAAATAAATTATCCACACACAAAAAAAAATTATCATCACAACACTACAAGGGAAAAAAATAGAAATCTACAAATTGATAAACCTAATAAAAGACAAGATGTAAGAAGACCTACAAACAATATCGTAAAAATAAGGCAATCGAACAAAATATATTATCCTAAAGACAAAATCAATATACAAACTTCAAATTCAGAGAAAAACGTATGGTATAACATCAAAGTCTATCCAACTCATACAAAAGATAGATTCAAAAAAATAAAAGCACTAAATAAAATAAATACGCAAATAAAAAAAGATTTTGCTTTAATTGGTCCAATCCCAAAAGACAATTTAGGAGAAATAACAAAAGCATTACACATCAGAGGGTATAATGAATTAGAATATATCAAAATCGAGTAAAATTAAAGTTTGCTCGACAAAAATTTTAAAATATCATTTAATTCGTCATCTAAATTAACAAAATTCAATTTATATTCATTTTCTGACAAACCTATTAACTCATGATTGCTGTAATGTATCCACGTGTTTAGCTCATCCTCACTTGAATATTTATTAACATAATAATCAGGTTTATAATCCACATATCCACGCTCTTTATAATCATAAACAGCAATCTTAACATTTTTACTATCTATTCCTCTCTTTAAAACTTCCTCTCGCAAATGAATAATTGTACGTCCAGTATCAAAAATATCATCAACAAACAACACATTATCTCCTGCTCTTAAATATTTTGGATCATAAGTCCATCCATCTATCATTATTTCTTTTTGCTTATTTGAAACATCATATGATCTTGCAACAACAGCAGCATAAAGAAGGGGCTTTTCTAGCTTAATAAATTTAAAGAACTCACTAATAATATTGCCAAGATAAGCTCCTCCTCTTAAAGAAACATACATAATATCAGGAATAAATCCATTTTTATAAATCTTATAAGCAAGCTTAAGACCATTTACTCTTATCTCTTCATAAGAAACGAATTTTTTCATCAACATAACACCTCAAAACACATAAAAATTAAGATTTATCTAAAAATAATTGACCATTTTCATTAAAAACAATACATCTACTGCTTTTGCGGGCCTTTTAACATAAACAATATCACTTTTCCTAAAACACTTAAACATAAATTCTTAAGTTAAAATCATCTACATTCAAATTTTAGCCAAATCATGTTAAGTGCCTTATTAAAATTGAAATAACTTCACAATATAAGACAAAACTCCTATCTTTAAGATCTAAATAGGCTTAAAGATATTCATTCTTTAAGCCTTATGCCAAAAATAAAGTTTATTACTAAAAAGATACCTTTAAGGTCTGACCATCTCTTAAAATACTATAAGTATTCTTCCTATATTCAACGGCATCATAGAAATCTCTTAAGCTTTTAATATTTTTTGAATTAACAATCATAATTACATCTCCCGTTGCAACTTTAGGATTTGTACCTAAAGTTGAATCAACGCTGTCTACAACAACTCCATTAATCCAACTTCTTAAACCAAGTTGAGTCTTAACCGCCTTAGTTAAAGGATAAACAGTAAAACCTGGCAACAATTTTATATCTGAAACATATTCCTTTTCATTATTGATTTTGGGCTTAACATCAAGTTCTATTTCAACATTCTTTTTTTCTTTTCCTCTTAAAATTTCAACCTTAATCTTCTCTTTTGCATAAAAATCATTAATATACTGCTTAACATCATAAAAGAAATTCATTTGAACACCATTGATCTTATTAATTATATCACCTGCTTTAAGCCCTGCTTTGAAAGCAGCTGTGCCATCAAAAACACCCGAAATAATTGCCAATGAGCCAGAATCATCCTCATAGCCTAAACTTTTAAAAAGTTCCGGATCTTTACCTCTTAAACGATGTAAATCAACTCCCATCCAAGCCGATTCATTCTTCTTACCGCTCATTAAAACATCGAAACTACTCTTAGCGTTATTAATAGGAACAGCAAACCCAAGTCCAATATTGCCCCCAGAAGGAGAAGATATCCAAGTATTTATACCAATAACTTCTCCCTTAATATTTACAAGAGGTCCCCCAGAATTACCACGATTGATAGCTGCATCTGTTTGAATAAATGAATTTCTTGCTTTCAAATTAGGAGTAACCGAACGATGAAGACCGCTTATAATACCTGCTGTAACTGAAAAACTAAAGTGATGGGGACTTCCAACAGCTATAACCCAATCCCCTATCTCAAGTTTGTCACTATCACCAAGTTCAGCTACTTCAATAGCTGCATCATTAGCCTCAAAGCTAACTAATGCAATATCTTTTTTATCATCCTTACCTACTAGGTTTGCTTTATAAGTTTTATTATCATAAGTTCCAATTTCAAATTCAACAGCATTATCTACAACATGGCTATTTGTAAGAGCATAAAATAAATTTGTCTTCTTAGAATCTCTTCCAATAATTACTCCAGAACCACCCCATTGTGCCTTTTTCTCAAGATTAAGCCCTGGAGCATCAAAAAAGAAAAAAAAATTCAAAAAATCACGTGTTTTAACTATCCCAGTCGCATAAATTTCCACAGTTGATGGTAAAATCTTTTTAGATACCTTTCTAAAAGAATCCTGAAGAGATTGTCCAGTATCACCTTTCTCCTGTGCAAAAACAATGGTATTTTTATCAGATTCTAAATAATGTATTCCAACAAAAAATCCAATAGCTAAAGCTAAAAAGCTTGTCAAAAATACGGAAATAAAATTTTTCTTCATTTTGTACACCTCCATAATATAAAACCAAATCTTTTAAATAAAACTTACTTAATATCTATTAAATCTTACTTAAAATCAAAGGCAAACCGTCAACAACAGCAACAGTATGCTCAAAATGAGCAGAACAACTCAAATCAGATGCAAAGACTGTCCAACCATCATTCTTAACAGAAACTTTATGTCCCCCTAAATTTACCATCGGCTCAATCGCTAAAACCATACCTTCCTGAATCCTAATGTTTTTAAAAAAAGGCTCATAATAATTTGGAACACCTGGTTCCTCATGCAAAGCAAAACCAACACCATGCCCTGTATACTCCCTCACAATTCCAAAACCAAATGGCTTAATATAACTTTCTATAGCTTTTGAGATATCTAAAACTCGATTACCAACTTTCATCTCAGCAATTCCTCTATAAAGAGACGCCTCTGTAACTTCTAATAATTTACTGATCTTGGGATTTACTTTACCCACCTTAAAAGTCTTAGCCATATCACTATAAAACCCATCTAAAATAACCCCACAATCAACACTAATAATATCGCCATCTTTAAGTTCTCTTGAGCCAGGAACTCCATGAATAACCTCCTCATTTACAGAAGCACAAATAGTTCCCCTAAATCCATTATATCCCTTAAAAGCAGATTTGGCTCCATTCTTAGCAATAAAGTCACTAGCAATCAAATCAAGCATCTTAGTGCTAATTCCAGGAACAATATTCTTTTCAATTTCTAAAAGAGTCTGGGCCAAAAGTCTTGCAGATGCCCTAATTTTCTTGATCTCTTCCCTAGATTTCAATCTTAATTTCAAATATTCAATCCCTCTCTTTAAGTATCTCTATCATATTCATATAAAGCTTACCCCTATTAGTTTCATAAAAAGAATGTGAAGTTAAAATAGCTTCCCGCCCCTTTGCAAATTCACCTAAATAAAGATAATTAATTCCTCGCTTTAAATACATTCTCGCCACATCCTCACGCTCTCTTAAAGTAATTTTACTTTTATCATCAAGGGTAAAGGGTAAAAGAGCAACTGCCTTACTAAAATATTCTTCAGATTCTTTGTAATTTTTTTGATAAAATCTTAAAACCCCAAGATTATAATAAACACCATATAAATACTTACCCATTTGATTCTCAAAAATCACCTTTTCCGCAACACGTAAGTCTTTTTTCAAAAACAAATAATAAAATTTATAAAAATAATACCAATCTTGAACTTCATCAACGGGGTTATAAATCTTAAAAAATAAATCTAAATCCTTTAGGTCAGAATAAAGAAGCAAATTCCAAGCCAAAAGCTGAGCAATATCAGTATTATAATTTGATCTATAAAATAAGCGCCATAAAAAAGATTTTTTAGCCTCATATTTTAAATTCAAATAATTTAACACAAAATAAAGTTTAAAAAATAAAGGACTATCTTTATACTTTTTTACAATTTCATTTGCATTAAAATAATCATTAGCTTCAAAATAAATATTAGCCAAATAATAACTCATCATTTCATTTTCTTTAAACTTTTCATTAGCCTTATTTAAATAAGCAATAGCACGCTTTAGATCATTTTCCTTCTTAGCAATAAATGCCAGACCAAGATATATCATCATACTATAATCAGGAAAATCAGTATAAAGTTTTAAATATTCATTCTTAGCATTGTGAATATCGCCCTTTTTCAAATAGGCATCTGCTAGCAAAAACATCAAACTTGGTTCATTATTATTATTAATAAGCTTAAGATTTGTAATAGTAAAATCCAAATTATCAAGACCGTAAGAAATATAGGCAAGTTCTTTAGCGAAATCCTTATCTTCCTTTATTTGCAAAAGTATTCTTTTAGCAGAATCTAAATCCTTTTTCTCTATATACAAAAGCATTGCATTAATTAAAAACGCATTATTCTGAAGATTTAAACCTACAGTCTCAAAAGCAAGAGCATCTCTCTCTTGTTCCATTTTTATTAGAAAGTCTTTAATATCTTTTATGTCATAGCTTAAAATTAAACTTTTCATAAAAGCCTCATCATATAAATGCTTATATTCCTTATATCCTAAAAGATATTGCTTTGCAATATCATAAGCCTCTAAAACAGCGCCCACCTTAAGTTTTGAATATACCTCAAGTGCTCTAAGCTTTAAATTTCCCGGCAAACTCTTAACGCTAAGATCTAAAATATCTCTCATCAATAAATAATGCTTAATTTTATCAGAATAAAGCTTTGCCCTTTTAATAAGAGAAAGCCACTTGTATTCAGTATCAACATAATAAGAATAAAATCTTATTATCTTCTCAGCGCCCTCTAAGTTTCCATTTGAAAGATAACCATCAACTTCTATAATAACATCATTAAAATCTCGCTCACCCTTTAACATATATAAAACATATGGATTCAAACTTAAATAAACAAAAATTGATATAAAAAGGACTAAAAATAAAATAAGAAATAACAATATCTTATTTGCTTTCAAATGAACTCTCCATATCTTTTAACAAAGCATCAAGTATCCCATTAACAAATTTATAGGAATTTTTACTACCATACTTCTTGGCAATTAAAATAGCCTCATCTATTATAACTCTCTTGGGAACATCTAAGTTTTGAAACTTAAGTGAATATACACTCACCCTCAATATGGCAAGATCAACCTTATCCATACGGTCTAAACGCCAATTAAGAGAAATATCACTAATTAATTTGTCAATAGATTCTAAATTATCACAAGTACCATTAACCAGAACAGAATAAAATAATTTTAAATCTTCTTCTAAATCCACTCCATGATCTTCAAGACCAAAAATATCATAAATGTTATCTTTTGCCTTACAATTAACATCAATACTATAAATTTTTTGAAAAGCTAACACTCTAGCCTTATGTCTCAAGTTCATAACCAATATTATAAATATTTTCTCTTTATTTTAGACTAGAATCCAAAATTTGTATACTAGCAGACTTATTGAGTTTATCATAGATCTCTTGTTGTACTCTAGCAACAATTTGCTGCTGATGAATATTAACCATATTATTTTTTATGGCATCCTTTACAGTCATATTCACATTAGGAGATATCTTATCTTGAAGACCTAAAAACCTCTGGGAATACATTTCAGTCACTTTAACTATATGAAAACCTTCTTTTGATGATATTGGCTGAGAAATATCTCCCTTATTAAGCATAAAAACTTCTTTAATAAAATCTAATCCAAGAACATTTTGTGCATTCTGATCACCTCTTGCCAAGAATCCAAGATCACCATTTTTAGCCTTAGAACCCTCATCATTTGAATATTTTCTTACAGCCTCTTCAAAGGTAATCTTTTTCGATTTTATCTGATTTGCAATATCTTTTGCCTTTGTAAGAATCTCTGATCGCTTTTTATCTTTTGAAGAAAAGAAAACATGACTAATCCTTGATATATCAGGATTAACAAATTTAGTTTTATTAGCTTCATAATATTCGATTACTTCCTTTTCACTTGGAGTTTTTATTTCTGAAAATTTAGGCTGAGCCATCTTTAAAATTAATTTTTGTGCAGAAAGAGATCTTTTCATTGAAGATAAAAGTTCATTCCAATTTGTTCCCTGACTTTCTATCATTTGTCTAATTTGCTCATCTGTAAGACTTGCAAGTCCAAACTGAGCTCTAATTGTTTGCATAACTTCCTCATCTCCAACCTTAATCCCCTGCTTTAAAGCTTCTTGACCAAATAGGACATCAGCTATTAAAATTTGTAAAACTTGTTTTCTCTCAGCATTACTTAAATCTCTCCCTTGCGTCTTTTTCAATGTATTTACCTTAGAATCAAATTCCGTTTTAGTAATAATTTCATTACTATGCAAATTAATAATTACAACGGGAGTATTTTGAGCAAAAGATGTTATTCCTACAATAAAAAACAACAGAAAACACAAAAAATTACCCATAAAAATCACCTTTATATCAATCATCGAACTAAATCACTGCATAAAATTTTAACAAAACATTAAATTTAAATCTAGTTTAAAATAGGAATATCATTCATCTATATAAGAAAGCCGCTATACCCTGCCCACCTCCAATACAAAGAGAGGCAATTCCTTTTGATTTATTATTTATTCTCATAAGACGTGCAAGGGTTAACAAAATCCTTGCACCACTAACTGAAAACGGATGCCCCAAGGCAATAGCTCCTCCATTAACATTAATAATACTATCTTGCACATCATATTTTTGACGTAAAGCTTTCAAGACACTTAAAGATTGTGCTGCAAAAGCTTCATTTGTTTCAATAAAATCAATTTCACTTGGAATTAAGTTAAATTTTCCTATAATCTCCTCAATAGCAAGGAAAGCTCCAAATCCCATATGAAGAGGATTTAAGCCTACACTTTTAAAACCACCGACATAAGCTAAAGGTTGTACTCCTGTCTTGCAAACAAAATCCTCACTTGCCAATATTAAGAAACAAGCCCCATCATCTAAACTAGAAGAATTACCGGCAGTAACAGTACCTCCTTCTTTAAAAACAGGTTTTAAAGACGAAAGTTTTTCCAAACTTAAACTATCACGTATCTCCTCATCACTACATATAACCCTTTTAAGTTTTGTCTTTCTATCAAAAACTGATAGTGGATATATTTCATCATTAAAATATCCATTATCTCTTGCTGCTGTTGCTTTCATGTGAGAATTATATGCAAACTGATCCTGCATCTCTCTTGTAATTTCATACATTTCTGCCAAATTTTCTGCTGTAAGTCCCATCACAGTACTACTTGGCGTATCAACTAAGGCATCCTTATATATTGAATCTTCTATTTTAAAGTCACCAAATTTTAAACCATCAAATCTGACGCCCCTTGGCAAAAGATAAGGAGCATTACTCAAATCTTCTACACCACCAGCTAAAACAATTTCACTATTACCAAGAGCTATAGAATTAAACGCAAGCTCTAAAGACTTAAGTCCCGAGCCACAAACTTTATTTACAGTAAAAGCAGGTGTAATTTCACCCAAACCAGCTTTCAAAGCAATCTGCCTAGCAATATTTTGACCAAGTCCTGCTGAGATTACATTTCCAATAATAACCTCATCTACTCTATCAATATTATTTCTTCCAAGCAAAGCCTTAACAACATCTGAGGATACATCAACAATGTTAATCCCCTTCAATGCTCCTCCAAATTTAGTAATCGGCAATCTAAGGCCATCAATAATTGCTATTTTCCTCATATCAAACCCCATACAAAAAAAACTAATCTTAACTATATAATAACAAAATACAATGATATGTTCACATAAAAATGCTATATTAATTATAAATGTATTTAGTAAAATTTAATCTCAAAACGATAATTATAATGCTTGCTATCAATTCCTATGCTTATAATTATTCAATTAGATACCAAAATGACGGAGTTGACAAATATCATTTTGACAATCTAAATGATGCTCTTGGATTTGCATTCAGTGATTGTTTTGATGATCTCAGAAGCGGTTCTTTAATATTTATGCATGAATCAAAATATAATTTTATGATAAATGCAGAAGCACACATGTTAACTTTTAGAGGGAACAAAGATTCTCCTGAGCAATCAAGAAAAAGAGCCGATCTCTTAGAAATTGGCTTTATGTATTATTTGCCATTTTCAATAAAAACAAAAACACAATACTTTGGCAACATTAATATTGGTATTGGTATTAAAAATCTACTCTATGGAAACTGGGGTGGGGCTCTAATACAAAGAGCGGTGCATTTTACCTTAAGACAAATGAGACCAATTCCCAAAAACTATGAAAATTACAATTATAGAGGGTTTCTAAGTGCAGCTATTAACTATTCTTACATGAGATTTTTTAATCTTGAAAATTACATAGATTTATCTTATTTTGCGGATTATTTTTTCAAAACAAGTATTTCAATGGACTTTAAAAATGAATCTATAGGAATTGAAACTAAATTCTTCTATCAAGCCCAAAATGAAATAAATAATATGGAAACATATTCGCAACTACAAAAAGCAGAAACTGGAATTGGAATTCAATACAGACTTCATTCTAAAAACTTTTTCACAATAAATAACCTTAATTTAAACAATTTCTCAAACAAGGAAAAATTTTTCAGTGTAGGAGGATTTGGTATAGTTTTCACTGAAGAATATGAAAATAATTCTGAAGATAACTTGTATACTCTAAACCAAAATTTTTCTTTTGGATATGATATTATGATTCCATTTCAAACTAGAAATTCAATATATTACAGAATAATGCCCCAATTAAATTATTACTTTGCCATTGCAACAAATTATGATATTAATTTATCTGTACTAAATAGTCGTACAAATAGATTTTCATCTGGATTGACGTACGAATTATTTACAAAAAATCAATTCACATTATACGCATGTTCTGGAATATTCTTATCTTATAATCAAGACACTAAAGATGTAAAATCCATTTACAGACCATTAAAAATAAAAGATACACTGCAAGCAGGATTCGAAATTGAACCTGGAATGTCCATAAACACATTTATATACAATAAAACAACATATAATATAAAAATATTTACGAAAATTAATTATTCTCCAATTGTTTATAACACAAACAATCATACTTTAGAGACACATAAATTCACTTTTAATTATATTGGAATCGGCATAAAAATCAATATCTAAATACCGCAAGTAATATATGCAACAAATAAGAGCTTGCCTAAGATCAAAGATGATAAAAAATTAAACTCTTATAAACATCAAAAAAGAATATTAAATATAATATTCTTTGATAAGAACATTTTTAATAAAACTTAACACAAAATCATCAATGTAAAAAATTCCATTCCAAAAACACAACCCATAATACTAATAGTCACTTTCATGCTCTTTATTAACAAATTTAACAACATGTGGAAGAAATAATACATCAGCTCTTCCTGTAGGCCCATTTCTATGTTTAGCAACAATAACCTTAGTATCAACAGCACTTACAACTCTCTCATCATCAGAACTGCCCCTTAAATCCTTATCTCTATGAAGTAAAATAACAATATCTGCATCTTGCTCTAATGCACCTGATTCTCTTAAACTAGCAAGACTAGGTTCACGCCCCTCAGTATCTCTTGTAAGTTGTGAAAGGGCAATAATTGGAATCTTAAGTTCTCTTGCAAGCTCTTTTAGTGCTTTACTAATTGAGGCTACCTGTTCATGCCTTGGAATATTCTTAGCTTCAAGAGAAATAAGGCTAATATAATCAACAAATAGTATATCTACACCAGAAAACCTCTTAAGCTTCCTAGCCTGAGTTGCAAGCGTTAATAAACTAATATTAGCAGTATCTTCAATATAAAATTCAGAATTACTAATATCATTTACAACATCATTGATAGCCTTAATCTCATGGCTTGACAAAATACTATTTTGAATCTTAAAACTATCAATATTAGCTTGAGATGCTATTATTCTTTTAATTAAAGCATCAGAAGTCATTTCAAGAGAAAAAAAACCTACTTTCCGTTTCTTATCATTCCTCAATGCGATACTTGATGCGATATTAAGTGCAAATGCAGTCTTACCAACACTAGGACGAGCACCAATAATAATAAAATCACTCTCTCTAAAACCCCCAATAAGACTATCAACTTTTTTAAAACCAGTTGGAATACCAAAATTAACTTCTCGTTTTTTCACGCTTCTCTCATATATCTCAGCATGAACTCTCTCAGCAATAACTTTTGCATGATTAAAATTTTTATTAGAACAATCCAATTCAATTGAAAGAATTTGCCTTTGTGCTTCTTCCACAAATTGCTCAACTTTTTTTGTAGAATCATTAGCCAAATCATTGAGTTCTCTAGAAATTTTGGAAATATCTCTTCTAATGCGATGTTCTTTAACAATTTTTACATAAACATTTATGGTCTTATCAGTGGGAAGATATCCTGAAAGGAAACTCAAATAATCCTGCAATCCTGTTAAAGCTTTAAAATTACTTAAAAGCTGTGATTTAGGTGTTAAGGAAGATACTTCCTCAAATACAGTTATTGGATCAATATTCTCCCTTTTCTCATAAAGAGAAATCATAGCCTTAAAAATCATCTCATGATTCTGATTATAAAAATCATCTGGCTTTAGATATAGTAATGCCTCTTCTACCTTCCCTGGATTATAGAATATGCTCGAAATAACTGCCTTTTCTGCACCTTCGTTAAAAAGAAGTGTAGAAGCTGTGCTTACTGAAGTAAAGGCCACAAACTATACCTCTTCCTTAAACTTCCTTTGCAACACTCTTAGACTTTTTAAGAGATTTTTTTTTCTCTTCCCTTTTTATCTCAACTTTAATGACAGCATTAATTCCCTCATAAAGCTTAATGGTCACATCATAAATTCCAAAAGTTTTTAATGTACCATAATGTATATCTATTTTTCTTCTCTCAATTTCAAACCCAAGCTTTAAAAGCTCATCGGCAATATTCAAGCTATTAATACTATGAAACAATTTCCCACCATCATTAGACTGCATTACGAACTCTAAACTAACCTTATCAAGCTTGGCTTTAAGTTCAAGAGCTATCTTTTTTCTTGTTTCTTGTCTCTTAAGTATTGCTCTCCTCTTCTGATTAAAAATATCAATATTATGTTTATTTGAAAAAACAGCAAAACCTTTTGGCAATAAATAATTTCTTGCAAAACCATCCTTTACATCAACAGTATCACCTTCTTTGCCAAGATTAATAAAATCCTCTTTTAAAATCACTCTCATAATCTTCTCCTTAATTATTGCTTCACAAAGGGAAGTAAAGCCATATATCTAGCTTTCTTAATCTCTAGTGCAAGACGCCTCTGATGTTTAGCAGAAGTGCCTGTAATTCTCCTAGGCAATATCTTCCCTTGTTCTGTAATAAACTTTTTAAGGAAATCAAACTCTTTATAATCAGGAACTCTGTCCATATCGCAAAATTTGCATGTCTTTTTCTTAAAAAATCTAAAATTAGGGTTTTTCTTAAAACCATCTTGATGTCCATCAGACCTTGAGTCTCTCTGATGGGAATCTACATCTTTATACATAAATTCAAACTCCTAAAAAGGTATATCTTCATTAAAACTGTCACCAAAACCAATATCCGTAAACGGATCTGGCTTCTTATAACTTTCAAAGCCAACATTATTAGCACCTTGAGCAGCAAGAGGCATCCCAAACATTTGAATCTCATCTACTAAAACACTGCACTTGCTTCTCTTATCCCCAGTGTTTTTATCTTGCCAACTCTCATATTTTAAAGAACCACTAACTACAACTTGTTTTCCCTTCTTAAGAAAAACACTAAGACTCTCAGCTCTCTTAGCAAAGATAACACAATCAAAAAATTGAGCATAATCCACCCATTCATTACTTTTTTTAACCCTTCTGTTATTAGCTAAACCAAATTTAAGAATAGCCATACCTGCCTCAGTATAAGTAAGCTCAGAATCCTTCGTAAGCCTACCAGACAATACTAAGGAATTAATATCGGCCATCTACAACCTCCTCAATCTACTCAATCTACTTTTACATCAGCAGTAGATTCTGGTAATTCCTTTTCTCTAGTATCTCTATTATCCTTGAACTCTCTAAAATTTCTTCTCTTAACTTTTTTAACATTAACCTTTTTATTAATCTTAACTAAGATCATATATCTTAATAAATTTTTGATAAGTCTCAATTGCACTTCAAGTTCTTTTAAATTACTACTGTCCATCTTAAATTCTATTATCTCATATCTACCACGCGACTGCTTCCTAATAGAATATTCCAATGCCCTCTCTCCAAGAGAATTCTCAACAAAATCACTAGCATTAAAAGCTGTTAACTGTTTTTTTACATCTTCTAAAGCAACCTTATATTCAAGTTCCTCACTCTTAAATAAAAAACAAGCCTCATACTTTTTTATCATTTTAACTCCTTATGGTCTTAATCGCACCTAAACTTTTTCAAAGTTATGGCAAAGGTCATCTTAATACTATAACAGATTATTTAAATAGTATATAAAAAGACTTATTTTTTTTCAATATTGAGTAAAAATCTTTCCAAAATCACTCATCCCCCCCCAGAACAATTGAAAATTGTATCTTACTACCTTTAAAAATTACTCTCTATTACAAGGTATCAATGATGCCATTACGCGCCATGCAATAACTTATAAAGTTATCATGAATACTTCCAAGTTCAACATCAACGGCAAATAAAAGCAAATCATCACATCCTTAAAATTAGTCTTAAATAAACATTAATAAACCTTTATCAAATTAAAATCAAATATATCTTTATTTCGAAATTTAAATATTTCTCTTCAAAATCTATACTCCCCCCAGCCAAAAAATTAATTCTCTCGAAAATTTCTTTATAATAAAGAACAAAAAAACAATTTTTCTAATACAAATTCATAACTTTGAAATACATCCCATCTAAATAAATTCTAATTATCATTATCATTATTATCATTAAGTTTGTAAAGTTTCCCTGTTGAACCTTGCTTTTCAAGTTTATCATCTTCTTTCATTTCAATATATGCTTTAATTCCTTGTTTTACATTATCAGATGCAACAACAACACTGGCCTTAAAAAGCCTTTCAGGGGAATAATTTTCAATAGCTTTTTTTATATAATAAACATTTGTTCCATAATCAATTTTAATTGTATTATCAATTGTAACAATATTTAAAGCACCTGTTTTTTTAAGGATATCCTCCGATATAAGCTCAGGACTGAAAACTACAAAGCTTAAGTCTGTTGAGACAACATCAAACTCCTGAATATTATCAAGATTTCCAAGACCCTGAATTATTAGATGAGCAATTCCCATTCCTTCAACTTCCCCTTCAATACCAGCAAAAAATGGTTCACCAACACCAAAAATCTGAAAATCAAAATAATTATAAACCCATTTAAAAGTAAAATAATACAAAGCAAAAAATGCAAATCCTAATGGTAATAAATAAATCCAATTTGTCTTGTCATGCCCTTGTAATATTCCAAACATAAAAAAATCAAAAAATCCAGCAGAAAAAGCAGCTCCAACTGCAATATCAAATACATTAGCAATCAACAATGCAAATCCGGTATAAATAGCATGCACAAAATAAAGCAAAGGTGCTGTAAAAACAAACAAAAATTCTAAAGGCTCTGTAATTCCTGTTAAGAAAGCTGCAAAAGCCCCAGAAAATAGCAAAGAAAAAACCTTACTCTTATCATCATGAATGATTCCTCTATAAACCCCGAATGCCGCCCCAGGAAGCCCAAACATAATAGAGAGATAAAATCCACTATTGAACCTGGAAATGCTTGAAGAAAACCTAGTAAGATATGGATCTGATAATTGAGCATAAAATATATTTTGAATACCACCAACAACCTGACCATTAATAACCTCAGTTCCTCCCAACGAAGTAAAGTTAAAAGGAAATGTAAGAATGGAATGAAGCCCCAAAGGAATGAGCATTCTATTTAAAACCCCATAAAGAAAACTATCAAAATAGTTAAATTTAGCAATAAAAAATCCAAAAGAAACAATTAATTCATTAAAATATGGCCAAATGAAAACAAATATTCCCCCCAATAAAATACAAAAAGGAAAAACTACTATGGGAACAAACCGAAAACCAGCAAAAAAGTTAAAAGGCCCAGGCAACTCAATATAATAAAATTTATTGTGCAAATAACCAACCAAAAGCCCAACTGATAAAGCACCTAAAATACCTGTATTTAAAGTTTGAATCCCTAAAATATTTACTTGACCAACTGAAGACATTAGATTAGGCTCAACAAGTTCTGAAAACAAATCAAGAAAATAATTTTCAGTAACATTAAAAATCAAATATCCAATAAGAGCTGAGAGTGCAGCAGGTCCCTTTTGAGCTCGAGCCACTCCAACAGTAATCCCTATAACAAAAAGCAATGGAATATTTAAAATAATAATATTACTTGTATTCTTAATAAGTCCTAAAACAACCTTAAAAACAATATTGTCAACATAAAATAAATTAGAAGGACTTGAGAGTGCAGATCCAATTCCAAGCATTAAACAAAAAATTGTCAAAACAGAAATTGGCAATCTTACTGCATTAGAAAACTTTTGTAAATTTGCAAATCTAAGAACCTTGAAAAAATTTATCACTATGGGCCTCTCCATTCAAAAATTTAAGACAATATCATTATATAGCTTTTTTTACAAAAAGTTAGATTTCCATAAAAAAATTTAAGCAGAAAATTATGCAATAACGTCAATTTAACTTTTAGTTTCATATTAAACTATTCTTGCTCACTTGATTTATGTCTTTTTTTGCATTAATATACCTAAAATAAATAAGAACAAATGTATGTTCTAAATAAAAATAATTAGAAAAGAGTAAACCCATGTTCAAAAAAAAGAAAAAACACAAATCATATCATGCCTCAATACCTAAAAATGAATTGTTCAGCTCAATATCTCACCTAATTGGCATTATTTTATCAATAATAGGAACAACAATTCTTATTACTCTATCAATTAATTCAGAAAAGTATCTTCATGCAGTATTATTTCTTATCTATGGCTCATCAATGACATTACTATATACAATGAGTACTCTTTATCATATGTTTACAAGGGGAAGTAAAATAAAACAACTTTTTAGAAAATTTGATCATATCTCAATATTCATATTGATAGCAGGAACATACACTCCACCATGTCTAATTCTTATGCCGAATGTTTATGGAAAAATAATCCTTATAGCCGTTTGGGGATTTGCTATTCTAGGAATTATTTTTAAGTCAATATACATAAACAGTCCCGGATGGATTAACGGATGCATATTCATACTTATGGGATGGAGTATTATATTTGGAATTAAACTCATTTATGAAATCCTTCCTATAAAAGGATTTGTATGGCTAGGCCTAGGGGGTATTCTTTATACACTAGGAGGAATAGTATACTCAACAAGTAAAAAACTTAATCCAATAGCAAACATGAGAATGCATGATCTTTTTCACATTTTAATCTTACTTGCATCTTTTGCTCACTTTTGGTTTATGTTAAAATATGTGCTTCCTATTAATTAAAGAGCAAACGGCTTCTGCTTGAACAAACTAAATCTTGAACAAACTAAATAATTAGATTAAATTACGTAAGTCATTTAAAAACCCTAATACAAAAAGACTTAACATCAACAAAATACCAATAATATAAAAATAATAAATGTATTTTGCATGAAATCGCTTTCCACGCAAGAGCTCAATCAAACTAATAAGAATTTGACCTCCATCAAGCATCGGAATTACAACAAAAAATAAATTCATGCCAGCAATAAGTAAACTAAAAATAGCAATAGTATTAAGCCAATATAAGATTCCAAAAGAAAAAGAACCAATAACAATGCTCATCATACCAACAGGCCCTACAATATTTTTAGAATTATTCTTAAAATTAGTAAATAACGAAATAATAGACTTAAGAATATTCCCTAAAATATTTAAGACTTTATTAAAAGAATTTTTCAAAGCAATTCCCAAATTATCTGCTTTAACCACCCGATCTAAACCGGGCAATAAATGAATTCCTAGACTTTTATTAGTATCTTGAAACACCAACTTTGAAGTTAAAATTTCTCCATTCCTCTCATACCTAATGTCTACTACATTAACATCAAGCTTAGCCGTTAAATTATTTAAATCCTCATTATTATTCAAAGCCACATCATTAATACCAATTATCTTATCATTAGGCTTAAGACCGGCAACTTCAGCTGAAGAATTTGTTTTAACTTTAGCAATAATCAGATCTACCCAAGGGCCAATTTCTTTTATAAGCTTATCCAAACTTGTATGCTCTTCAAAGCTAATACGATCACCATTTCTTAAAACCGTGAACGTCATTCTGGAATCTTTTAAGGAAACAAATTTATTTAAATCAGAATAATATTTTATATTATTATTATTAACGCTTAAAATAACATCCCCATCTTTAAATTTACTTGAAGCGCTATTATTAATAACGACTATTTTACTAGGATAATCAGGATAAACTATACCTATCATTTCTATTGCGACAAAAATAATGAATGCAAAAATTAAATTAAAAAGAGGGCCTGCAAAATATATTAATATTTTTTTAAAATGAGAAATACCAAAAATAGAATCTTTATCAGCTTCAAGCTGTCTATTTAATTTAAGCTCGTTTTCTAAGTGCTCAGATCCTTTAAGCTTACAATATCCCCCCAAAAAAATAGGAGAAAATCTATACTCCGTTTCTTTTATTTTAATTTTAAAAAGACTAGGTCCTATCCCTATAGAAAAAACTTCAACCTTAACTTTAAAAAGTTTTGCAAATAACAAATGACCTAATTCATGAATGAATATTATAAAAGTAAAAGCCAAAATACTAAGAAAAATATACATTAATTACTCCCAAAAATTAAGACAAATATAAATAAAATATAGGACCTGTTAAAAGATATGAATCAATTGAATCAAGAGCACCACCTCTACCAGGAATAATATTGCCGGAATCTTTAACTCCTGCGCTACGCTTAAGTCCAGATTCAAATAAATCACCAATAATAGTAAAGAATCCTATTAAAATGCCAAAAATCATAGCTTCTCCATAAGTTAAATTGATCAACCCTAAAAATACTACAACCATTGCAACAATAACAGAGAATAATATACCACCTAAGAATCCCATTATCGTTTTATTGGGGCTAATAATTGTAGGCCTATAACTATTTTTCCCCAAGAAATATCCAACAAGATAGGCAAAAGTATCATTACCACTTACCATAGAGAAAAGTATTAATAAAAGAATAGGTGCTCTTGGCAAAGTAGTAATAGCAACAACAAATGACATTAAAAATCCCGGATATACAAGTATAAAAATTATTGAAGTTGCTTGTGATAAAAAATTAACAATTTCATTTTCTTTAATGAAAACTAAATTAACAATCCAATTACTAAAAACTAAAGTTATACCCAAATAAAATATTATATTTATACCCAAATCAAAAATATTGTAATGTAGATATGTTAAGATTGGGGGAGATACTCCTAAAAAGAAAGATAAAATACTAGAAATAGAAGAAGACTTAACCTTAAGTAAATCATTAACTTCCTTTGCAGCAATTCCACTAAACATAAAAATTAAAATATTAATTAATAAATAATTCTCATACTCTAAAAATATTAAAAATAAAACTAAAGGAACAAAAAATAAAAATGTCCCAAGTCGTGCAATAAATGTTAATTTTCTAGACTTAAGATTAAATAAACTTTTATCTCCCAAAATTTCTCTTCCTATTCTTAAAACATTCCAAGTCTCTATCATAATGAGAAATGGAATATTCTGGCCACAAGGCACTTGAAAAAACAAATTCACAATAAGCAATTTTCCATAAAAGAAAATTACTTATTCTCATATCTCCACCAGTACGGATTAAAAGCTCAAGATCACAAAGTTCCGGATTATCCAAAAACTTAGAAAATACAACCTCATCTAAAGTCCCAAACTGTAAACCACTTCCCAAAATTTTCTTAGTAGCTCTAACTATTTCATTTCGACCGCCATAATTAATTGCTAAATTCAACATAAGTCCATCAAAATTTCTCGTAAACTCAATAGCATCAATGATTGACTTTCTTACTTTCTCGCTTAAAGCTTCAATATCTCCTGATACTAGTATTTTTATATTGTTTGCACTATAAAACTCAAACTCAGAACTTAGATAATCGGCAATCAAAAACATCAAATATTCTATTTCTGATTTTGTCCTATTCCAATTTTCTGTAGAGAAAACATAGAGAGATAAATATTTTATGCCTAATTTAAGAGAATGTTTAACTATCTCCTTGGCTCTCTTTAAACCTTCTTTGTGTCCTTCAAAAAATGACAAACCTTTTTTTAAAGCCCATCTTCTATTTCCATCCATGATGATCCCAACATGCATTGGAAGAGAATTACTACTCATAAACTTAAAATTCCATTATCTCTTTTGTTTTTAAATCAAAAATCTCATCTATTTTCTTGATATAAGAATTGGTATCTCTTTGAATATCATCTAAAATCCGTCGCAAATCATCTTCAGTAATCTGAGAATCTTTCTCTTGCTTCTTGGCCTTATTATTTAACTCCTGCCTTACATTTCTAGCCGCAACCTTATATTCCTCGGCGATCTTTTTTGCCTGTTTTACTATTTCCTTACGTCTCTCAACAGTCAATACAGGAACTTTAATCCTAAGGACTGACCCATCACTTGAAGGATTCATAGACAGATCTGAACTTAGTATAGCTTGCTCTATTTTAGATAACAAACTTTTATCCCAAGGTTGAATTACAATAAGTCTTGCCTCGGGAATACTAATATTGGCAACCCTAGTTAAGGGAGTTTTTTCTCCATAATAATCAACTAATACCTTATCAAAAAGAGCACTACTTATCCTACCCGTTCTTAAAGATTTATATTCACTATCAAGAGATAAAAGAACTCTATCCATCTTTTCGTCCAATAAAGCCTTATATTCCTCCATTCAAGCCTCCTTAAAAATTAAAAGGAATAAATTATTATCCAACACTAAAATATTTAAAATCTATTATTTCTATCTTGGTTAAAATTGATTTGGAAACCTCTTCAATCTTTTCTTTAACAGTAAGTTTATCATCCTTTACAAATCCTTGTTCTAAGAGGGTAATCTCTCCCAAATGTTTTTTAAGTTTTCCAGATACTATCCCTTTAATTACATTCTCAGGCTTTCCACTAGCTTCCATCTGCTTCATAAACACTTCTTCTTGCTCTTTAATATAATTAGGACAAACATCACCAACACTTAAATAGAGAGGAGCAAAAGCTGCTACATGCAAAGCCAGATCCATTGTAAGACTATTTAAACTCCCATCTTCAATTTTTAAAACATCATCTACCCTTAATTTAATAAACACGCCTATCTTAGATTGCTCTCCATGAAGATAATTTTTTACAAGTTCATTAGATGCAATATTTGAAATATAAATCTTGCTTACATGAATATTTTCTTTGATTGTAGCTGCTAAATTTTTAATTTCAAGTTCTTGCTGCTCGTCTAAAGAATCTTTGCCACTCTCAACTAACTGTTTTATCAAAGAATTCCCAAAAGTCACAAAATCACCATTCATAGCAACAAAATCTGTCTCACATGAAATAAGCAAAAGGCCTACTCTCTCTTTATTTACATAAGAGAATACTCGCCCTTCCTTAGCATCTCTACCACTCCTTTTATCAGCGGATGCAATACCCATCTCTCTAAGTTTTTTCTTAGCTAATTCAAAATCACCACCAACGGCATCTAATGCCTTCTTACAATCACCAAATCCAGCTCCAGTTGCGTCTCTGAGCTTTTTTACCTCTTGAGGACTAATACTCACATTACTCTCCTTATATCCTATAATTCTTTTTTCTCGTTCTTAACTTCAATTTCACTCATTAAGTCTTCTTCATTCAAATTTTCAACTATTTGAATTCCAACTTCTTTATCGCTCTCCAAGATAGCATCAGATATTATCTTAGTAAATAAAGCAACAGAACGAATTGCATCATCATTACCAGGAATTGGACAGTCAATTACATCTGGATTGCAATTTGTATCAACGACTGAAATAATAGGAATACCAAGCTTTCTAGCCTCATTAATCACTATTTGCTCTCTTTTAGGATCAATAATGAAAACGGCACCTGGAAGTTCTTCCATGTCCTTAATTCCCGTCAAATTTTTTGATAATTTCAACTTCTCACGGTTGAGTTGAGAAACTTCCTTTTTGCTAATCATTTCAAAAGTTCCATCAATTTCCATTTTTTCTAATTTTTTTAATTTTTGAACTGATTTCTTAATAGTATTAAAGTTTGAAAGCATTCCACCAAGCCACCTATTGTTAACATAAGGCATATCACTTCTTTTAGCTTCCTGTTCAATTATTTCGCTTGCCTGCTTTTTAGTGCCAACAAATAAGACTTTCTTACCACTCTTTATAACGCTTTGAACAAGCTCATAAGAATCTTTAATACCTTGCAAAGTTTTTTGCAAATCCAAAATATGTATTTCATTTCTCTCTGAAAAGATAAACCTTTTCATTCTTGGATCAAGCCTTTTTACCTGATGTCCAAAATGAACTCCAGCCTCTAAAAGGCTTTTCATAGTAATAACTGCCAAAATAACCTCCTAAATCCCTCGCTTTTACTCACTAATTACATAGCGGAAATTACATTTTCTCTAATAAGGATATCATAAAATAAACCGATTGGTAAGCCTATTATATTTGAATAACTACCATTAATATATTCAATCAAGATATCTGCAACACCATTTTTAAGACTTATACCCCCAGCCTTATTTTTCCAATGTCCAAGTTCAATATAATGATAAACAATATCTGGAGTTAATTCTCGAAATTTAATAAATGATATTTCACAAGCTTTAACTATTTTTTCTTTTGTTGGAATAAATATACAAAAACTAGTCTCAACTTCAATAAGCTTATTACTATATCCCATTATCTTGCTAAAAGCTTCCTTTTCATCTCTTATTTTGCCAACATAAACCGAATCATTCTTTAACAGAGTATCAACAGTAATTAAACATTTATCCTTACCATATTTCTCAATAGCACTAGTAAGTTTAAGAACCGCTATCCTCTCCGTAACACCAGTCTCACCTGTTTTCATTATTAAGTTCTCATCAATATCAACACTAAGAGATAAAAAATTAATTTTTAAAGCCTCTAAAAACTCAGCCCTAACAAGAGAACTTGATACGAGTGCAATCTCAAAATTCTCCTTATAAATCATTCTTACTCCTCTCAGAAAATCTTAATAAAGATATTAAAACTATTGAACCAATAACTGGAAACAAATAAAATAAAATATCTACTTGTCTATTATAATAATCGGAATAAAAAAGAGGTATAAAAAATAAAAATAAAACACTTCCTAAAAAACTTATAAAATAAACTAGCAAAAACCCAAATCTTAATATACCAAAAAAGACAATAATAAAACTTATCACAAAAGAGACAATAATATTAGTTAAAATTAAATGAAAAAAAAATGTTACCATGCCTCACCTTCAATTAATTCGACAACTCAAAACTATTTAAACTCCCTATATTCACAATAACACTATACAACTCATCTTCAATAGCATTACCTGCTGCCATAACAAAAATCACCAAATTATACTTAGGGGAAACATCTTTTGTAAAAAAATTATCACTAATGTGCTTGAGATCAAATGGTCTCTTATCACTATCTGCGACTTTAGATTTTTTAAGAGCTTCAGAAAATTCACTATACAAACCATTAACAACATAGGATCTATATATAGTTTTAATATGTTTAATCAGAGGCGCTGAAGAATCACTACCATTCCTTATACTAATAAAAACTGATCCAGGAGTACTCTTCCTCAAGTTTTCAAAATTAAATTCAATATATAAAGGAAATTTTCCTTGAATCCAACTTTTGTCCAATTTCAAAGTCGGTCTCCCTGAAGAACGATCACCGTCCAAATTAATTTTATAAAATCCTCTCCTATTAAACTCATTAACATTATTAAAAACACTCTTTAAAGCATCAAAATCTCTTTGAACACTCTTTGTAAAACTCCCAAAATGGTAATTTGAACCCTCTGGGTAGAATTTATAATATATATCAAAACCCCTAATTTTAGAATTATTGTGATTATTAAAATAACCTGAAGGCAATTTAAAAGCAAGAGTATCTCTGGAAGCTCTACTATCAACTACCAAAGGAGAATCGATTATAGCGATATCTTCAATACCACAACCAAATATTAATAAAGAAATAACTACAAATGTAGTATTAGAAAACTTTTTCATACCAAAACAAAAAATAAACCAAATTACCTAAGCTGCAAAAGCTTATTTTTGGCAACATTAACATATAAGTTATTTTCATAAGAAAAATTAGCAATTTTAGAGTATATTTCAATAGCCAATTTTTTATCTTTAGCTTCAATTAATACCGCTTTACCAAGCAAGGCTCTAATTTTAATAAAATCTAATTTGGTCTGCTTAATCACATTATCATATATCAATAAAGCATCCTCAACTTGTCCCATTTTTTCGTAAACCACAGCTTTATTAATATAGGCAAGTTCCCTTTCAATCCACTTTGAACCAATAACAATATCTAAATCCTTAAGAGCTTCTTTATATAAACCCTTAATTTGGAAATAAGTAGACCTTGCAAGATAAAACCGTGGGAGAAATTCATGTGCAACATCGTCTCTCTTATTTACAGCTTCCTCTATTTTAGGCTCTAATTTAAGTTTTTCTTCAGCATTCTTTGCTCTTAAATAAAGATTTAAATCTCTCTCAAGATTTTCTACTACTTCCCCCCCTGCCTTAACATGATCTATATCCATAGAATCATAAAAACAAAGGATAATTCCTACAAAAACAATAACTGCAAGAATACCTACAAAAAATTTATTTTTAAACATCAGCATTCCTCTTTAACAGATTCGCAAAGGGCTTATAAGACTCTTCATCATCCTCCTTAAACAAATAAGAAGAAATTTCTTCGCTTGATTTTTGTTCCTTATACGCCCTATAAGAAAGCAAAACCAACTTATTTTTAAAATCAATATTGGTAATCATAACTTTAAGTTTGTCCCCAACATTCAAATTTTCAAAAGTATCCAAGCTGGATTCTTTTGTATCTCCAAGTTGAATTTTACTAATAAATCCCATTATTTTACCATAAACTCTTACCTGAACTCCCTTTGATTTCTTCTCTAAAACTTCAACTTCAAGGGTATCACCTTTCTTATAGCTCTTAGAGAAATCATCCCAAGGATTTTCTTCCAACTGTTTAATTCCCAACCTAATGTTTTGCTTCTTTGCATCAAATTCAATTACTTTTCCACTAATTGAACTTCCCAATTTAAAGTATTCCTCAGGATTAATCTCATCAACCCAAGAAATATCAAATTTACTAATATATGCATCTATGCCTTCTTCAATGCTCACAAAGGCACCTGTCTTTGTGATATTCTTAACAACACCCTGAACAACCTTACCAACATCACACCTTTGAGATAAACTATTCCATGGATTCTCATTAACTTGCTTAATACCTAGAGATATTTTTTGATTTTCCTTGTCTATCTCCAAAATCTTAACTTCTACGATTTGCCCAACCTTAACTAATTCTTGGGGACTTTTTATCACCCTTACCCAAGAAAAATTGCTTATATGAAGAAATCCTGATATCTCACTATCAAGTTCAACCACAGCACCAAAGGGTAATATTTTCACAACTTTGCCCTTTACAATACTTTCAATCTTATACCTAGATTCAACAGAATCCCAAGGATTTGCCTTTAAAGCTTTAAGGGATAATTCCATCTTTCCTGTATTTACACTTAATTTGATGATTTGCAATCTTAATTTATCACCAACACGAATAAAATCTTCAATATTTTCAACACGACTAAATGCAATATTTCTTTTATGCAATACTCCCAAAACAAGATTCTTAACCTTTATAATAGCACCATAATCTGTAATTCTCTCAACAACACCATCAACTATATCTCCCTCGCTATAAGAATTAACAAGCTCTTTTCTTTTCAAAAGCTCTCGCTCTCTCTCCAAAGTCCGTCTATCAAGAATAAGCCTAAGACCATCAGTTTTATCTGCCTGAATAACATAAAACTCAACTACCAAGCCTCTTTTTAATTTTTCATCTCTAATTTTAGAACTCAAATAAGATGGCATAAATCCGGTAACATTTTCATTAATTTGGACTTTATAGCCACTTGAAAGTTCAACTAAAATCTTGCCTTTAAGCACCTTTCTATTTGCAATATACTCATCAATCTTATCTTGCAAATTAAGAGAATCAAGCTTTGCAACACTAAGAACTAATCCCAATTCTCCCCCTACCCTCGTAACTATTGCATCAAGTTTATCTCCAACATTTGGAATGGTTTCAAATTCATCGATTTTAATAAAACCTTCAGACTTATACCCAATATCTACAAGCACATAATCTTTCATGATATTTATAACAACACCAGAAACGCTACTACCAAGTTCTACTTTTTCAAGAACCTTCAGATAATTTTCTTGTAAATCTTCTTGCTTTTCCATCCTCACCTCTCTATCACTTTTTTTTCAAATTAAACGTCTTTATGATAATATCACATACATCATCTAGGCATTTATAGCTTGTATCAATATAAAAAACTTCTTTAGCCAATTTCAATTTACCATACTCTTTATTTTGATCAATTTCATCTCGCCTCTCTAGTGCTTGCTCTAACTCATTTAAAGTGATATCATCATCCCTTTGATTATACCGTCTTAAAGCTCGCACTTTAACAGAAGCATCAAGATATATCTTAACCTTAGCTTCTGGAAATACTACGGTAGTAATATCTCTACCCTCTATTATATAATTATCATCCTTTAATTTAACTATTTCTCTTAATTTTTTATTTACAATATTCCTAACACCTATATAAGAAGAATAAAGAGAAACTTGAAGATCTATTCTTTCATTTAAAATATGACTCGTAACATTTACACCATTAAGCAAAAAATCAACACCATTAAATTTGATATCATTTTGTAATACAAGTTCTAAAATTTTACTCTCACTAAGCAGATCATATTCGTTTAGAGTAAACTTTTGAGCAATCAAAGTTATTATTCTATAAAAATAACCAGAACTAATAAACTTAAAACCTAATCTGCTCCCTAGCGCTTTCGCAATCGAGCTTTTCCCCGAAGCTGAAGGACCATCAATTGCTATTATCATTTAATATTCCCCCCAAAAGCTGTGTCTTGAATCTATTAATCTTAGCTAAAGACAAAACTTTAATTTGTCCTTCTTTTAAATTATCCAACTTAATATTACCTATTCTAATTCTGTGAACTTTCTTTAAAAAGATATTCTTACTTAAAAAGACTTTTCGAATCTCCCTATTTTTACCTTCCGTTAAAACCAACTTAACAGAATTATTGCCAAGCATTTCATAAGATTTTAACTTAAATATTTCTCTTTCAATCTTTATTCCATGTTTAAAATTAATAAGCAAATCCTCATTAACATCCTTTTTTGACTCAACAATATACTCCTTTTCAACCTCACTCCTTGGATGAACAATACTATTTGCAAACTGACCATCATTAGTAAAAAGCAAAAGTCCAGAACTTTTAAAATCAAGTCTACCAATTGAGAACAAACGTTCTTTAAACAAAGGCTGAACTAAAGATATTGCCAATTTTCTCCCCTCTGGGTCAAAATTGGAACATAAATAATTTTTAGGTTTATGAAGGGCTATATAAATCTTACTTTCAATTTTCAAGTCTCTCAAGACAAATACTTGTCTTCTATACTCCACTCTATCACCTAAGAACACTTTATCTCCAAGCTTTGCAAGAGTACCATTTATTTTGACAAGATTTTTTCTTATAAGCTCTTCACAAAATCTCCTAGATCCCATACCTTTCTCTGCCAAAAAAACATGGGCTCTAAGCCCTCTGCTGTTTATATTCGTCAATACTTTTTCCTTTTCTTAAAACCAGCTTATCATTTGTATAAACTAAATCTATAATATTTGACATTTTATATTCAAGAGCGATTAAAAAATAACAAAATCTCTCAAAAAAGTAAAATTTATCATCAAAATCCAATAAAAATTCAAAAATTAAATTATCTTCCTTAGTTAAAAGGGCAATAATTCTTGTTTTTTTATCCAAAAACTTAGCATCATATGTGCCTAAAATAACATTAGACCTTAATTTAATATTACGAGGAATATCATCATGCTTTCTCTCTACCCTTGCCACCCTGACTGTGCTCTTAACCTTATTAATCTCGATCTTGCAATCCTGAATATTATCCACACTTTCTAAAAAGGTACCATTTTCTCTAAAAAAAGAAGATTTAAATACATTTAGGCATACACCGTCTTTTAAATTATGAGTTGCGCTCCTGATCTCTGCAGATTTTTCACTGTAATTTATTAATTTCTGCACTATCTCCCTTTCAACTAATTTTTTATCCTTTAATTTTACTGGATAAAGAATTTGTGTCTTTAAATAAAGCAAACTGGTTGAAAAAGAATAAAACTTAATTAAGTCTTTAACATCTATTTCAATGCTCTCAGAAAATGTCAAAAAATCTTCTATTATTTTATTTAAATTAAAAGTCTTTAAAATCTCTCTTTTATTTCTTACGTAATCAAAAAAAATTTCTATTCCACCTTTAAAATCATTACAAACAATCAAATAATCATCTAAACCTACCATTTTATTTTTTATCTTTCTTAGCATCAGGTGGTACCAACTTCAAGAAAATCTTGATTGGGATCCTCAAAAATTATTTTTCTAAGCTTACTCTCAAGTTCATCAGTCACCTCTTTTTCTTTAACTAAATAACTAACAGCATGCTCTCTGCCTTGTCCTAACTTATCGTCTCCCATAGAATACCAAGAACCTGTTTTTTGTATCAAATTATACTTAACTGAAGCATCTAGTATACTAGCTTCACGCGAAATGCCTTTTCCAAAATAAATCACAAGTTCTACTTTACGAAAAGGAGGTGCTACTTTATTTTTTACAACCTTAATTCTTATTTTATTACCAACAATATCATCCGCAGAACTCCCCGTTACCTGATCAATCTTCCTAACTTCAAGACGAAGAGAAGAATAAAATTTTAAAGCATTTCCTCCAGTAGTAGTCTCTGGATTGCCAAACATTACACCGATTTTCATTCTTAGTTGATTAATAAACATAATACAAGTATTAGATTTTGAGAGTATGCCTGTAATCTTTCTTAAAGCCTTACTCATTAATCTTGCTTGAAGCCCAATCTGAGAATCGCCCATCTCTCCATCAATCTCTGCCTGTGGTGTCAAAGCTGCAACAGAATCAACAACAATTAAATCAACTCCACCACTTCTAATTAAATATTCAGCAATCTCAAGAGCTTGTTCTCCTGTGTCAGGCTGACTAATCCAAAGTTCATCAATATTAACACCCAAAGCTTTTGCATAAGCAGGATCAAGAGCATGTTCAGCATCAATAAAAGCTGCTATTCCACCATTTTTTTGAACCTCAGCAATTGCTTGAAGAGTCAAAGTAGTCTTACCGGAAGATTCAGGACCAAAAATTTCTATTATTCTTCCCCTTGGATATCCCCCAACACCAATTGCCTCATCAAGCAAAATAGAACCACTAGATATGCTCTCTATGCCTTTACCAACAGGAGACTCTCCCATCTTAATAAGACTGCCTTTACCAAAATCTTTCTCTATTTGAACTCTAGCAAGCTCAATGGCCTTTTCTCTATTTAATCTGTCATTTAAAGAATTATCTGGGTTATCTTTTAATTTTGACATCTTACCTCTTTAATTAATTCTGGCAGGTTCTATCTTTTTAACATAATATTGGAAACGAGTATCATTTATTACAAAATCAAGATTGTCGCCTTCTTTTGCATCTAACAAATTTTCTCCAAAAGGAGATTTATAAGATATAATGCCTTCATCAGGATTTGACTCCCAAGGTCCAAATATCAAATAAAACTCTTCCCTTCCTGTATCTTTATTAATCATAGTAACTTTTGTTCCAAACCCAACAACAGAGCTTTGAAGTTCTTTAGTATCAACAACTTTTGCAACATCTATTTCTAACATAAGAGAATTTAATCTCTTTGTTAAAAACTGCTGCCTTTCCTTTGCAGAATGATATTCTGCATTTTCTTTTAAATCACCAAGCTCACGGGCCTTACCAATTTCTTTAGAATTCTCCGGTATCTCTACATCTTTTAAGTACTGTAATTCCTTCTGCTTCTTGCTAAGAGAACTTAAAATAGTTAAAAATCCTATTTCGACCTTATCACCTGAGAATTGCAGTTTTTCATCTTCAAATTCAATAGCACTAAATACAGTTCTTATTGCGGTTTTAATATGTAAGAGATCCTTTGGGGGAAAATCTCTTATATAAAAACAAGTCATATATATCCTTTTGGCAAGCTCCTCATCCATGACCTTATTTAAAACAATACTTAGATATTTATCTTTAATTAAAAGATTAATTACCATTTTATAAATTCTCTTGTTAGCAACAGAATTATTTTTATTATTAATCTTAACAACACTGTCTGTTAAAATCTTGATCAAATTTACCAATAACTCTGAATCGGAATAATCCAAATTAAGCGAATAAGAAACATAATGCTTTAAAATCCAAATATAAGCATCTTTATAAACTTTATAATTCTTTATGACATAATTAAAAAGCTGTGATGTTTCTTTTATATCTTCCTTATAAAGAGAATCTATCAATTTCTTATTAACATAATAAGGAAAAAGCTGCTTATAATAAGCAACCCAATCAACTAACTCTTCCTTGATTAAGGATACCAACTCCTTTTTAATCTCTGCATTCAAGATTGAATCAAAAAGATCAACTATATTCTTGGAATATTCCCTCAAGAGAACTTCTAAATTAATATCTTTTTCAATATTAATCTTAAAAGCAACCCCACTCTCAGAGTTTTTTAAAGATTTAAGTATTACATAAGAACTTATAACATAATGATCAACCTTTGTAAAATTATTAACATAAATCAAAAAATAATTAAGCATTTCCTCTTCAACATGTAAATCCTTTACAACGCCACCAGAAGTACCACAATAGTGCATAAAAATTTCATATCTTTTATAAAAATCCTTTTCTATTTTAAATTTATCATAAACTTTTTCATTAAAGTTAGAAGCCCTCTCATTATATATATAACAATCGGCTTTTCCAGAGGCCATAACAAAATGGGGATTATCTTTTAGAATTTGCTTAGCTTTTACACTCCACGCATTCCACGCACTCTGAGTCATTAAACTTGGAACAAGTTCCCTTTTTATCCCCTTAAGATCAATTGACTTATAGCTTTTAATAATGATCCTCAAGGCCCATTCAATATCTCTCTTCAGATTCTCTACAAGCTCCTCTTTTGGCTTAATTGCCTTCAAAACTCGAATATCTTCTTTCTCAAGAGGAGATAGAGCAGATATAGCCATATCAAAACTAATAAAATGTCCTCGTTTAGAGACAAAATCAACTACAATGCCTTGTTCATTTACATCCTTAACTATTCCTACAAACCAGGTTTGATGATATACAAAATTACCCTTAGCAAAAAATAAATATTTTTCAAAATCAGAATAAACATCAACAAAATTTTTATCCAAGTTTTCAATATCAGACTTCTCAAGATATTCTTCAATATTTTTAATATCCTTATATTTTTCCCTTAAAAAGATAACCAAATTCTCTCTTGCTTTCTGATTTTTATTGTCAAGCTTTAAAATTCCCTTCAAAATTTCTATTGTCTCATCAATATTTCCACTTACAGAATAATGCCCATATAGATCTTCATAAAGAACCACAACTTTTTTAAACCCAAGTTCTTTCTCAACTTTTTGAAGTATAAGAAGAAAAGAATCAAAATCATCAGATACATACTTAATCAACTTAGACCATATTTCTCTAATGCCTGACATTTGTTTTTTATCGATAAAACGGTAAATGGCTTTTCTAAAAAAATATATTGATTTTTGCAAATCAATATTCTCATAATGAGTAGCAAGCTGTCTTACAAATACAGTATCATCAACATCAGATTCAACAATGCGCATCCAAATATCTGGTAATTTATCATTCTCATTATTCTGTGCATATATCTTTGCAAGTGTATAGAGCGCATGCTTATTTTCAGAGGTTAAAAGCATCTTGTTGCATATATGTTCAACAAGAGACCACTTCAAATTTTGGGAAAATAAGTCTACAACTGTAAGCAAGCTCATATCATTAAGCGGCCTTCTACTATATATAAGCATGCCTGAAATATAAAGACCAGCAATACTCTTCTTGACGTCCTTTAAATGCTTACCACAAATATCTAAAGCTTCTTCTGTTAAATTTTCAGAAATTATACTATCTATTAACTCATCCAATTCCTTTATCTTGGCAAGAGAATAATTATTAACAACTATCCTTGTCCATTTATCCTCTTGCAAGATATTATCTAATCTTTCTATAGTAATATTAGACATTCAACTCTCCTAATATCAATTTTATTAAAACCAACCTAATTGACATATTGCTGATATATTCCTATATCTATTTCTTTAATATAAGATAAAATTTCATCAATTCGCACACGATCTTCTTTTATCCTTACATAATGATCAATAAGCCAAAAATATTTATTAATAAGCCTTGGAAGCAATATGCTTTCATTTATTGATCTATAAGACTTTTCCTTAAGCTCATTACGCAAACTATAAACAGACTGCTTTAAATGACCAAGCTCAATAGGTCTTAATTCTCTTTTAATATTAAAAACACCGTTTAGCGCCCCATAAACAGGTATCCATTCTTTAATAAGAGTATCGGAAATATTCCTATCACTCTTAATAGCTTCTATTAATTTAAGTATCATCTCAGATTCAAGCGCATCTATATCTATCTTTTGGGGATTAATAAAGAAAGCCTCCCTAAATAATACCTTAGCCTCCTTGATTTCATCAATAAGGGCATAAGAATCAGCAAGTTCAGCAACTACATCTGCATTGTCTTTCGCATCTCCTAATATCTGCAAAAAAACAGCTATGGCTCTCTCATAATTACCCATTCCCTTGTAAGACTTAGCAATCTTTATTAAAAGATCTAAATTTTCTGGTTGTAATTTATATATATTTTTATATATGTCTAAGCATAACTGAAATATAAAATACTTAATTGAGTTACGACCTTGAATAAAATCAGAATTCATCTTTTTTAAATATCTTCTAGCAAAATTATTCCATTCTCTTATTAAAAATTCAGCCTTCTCATAGTCTTTATCTATCCGATCAAGACTTTCGACCTGACCATTCCAATATACAGAACTTTTTAAAGCCGTTAAAATCTCAATATTGTCAAAATCAAGAGAATGTGCTTCTTCTGATTTCATCAAAGCTGTCTTAAAATCACCTTTTCTGAAGCTTAAGTAAATATCCTTGATTAATTCCGCGATTTTTTCTGATGACACATTCCTACCACTTTAAAATATGTATAAATCCCAAACGAGCTTATATAATTATAACATTAATAAATTTTTAGTCAAACCAACTTTTTTAAAACAAAAAACGATATTCTATTTATTATTTTTTTAAGATAAAATTTATATATCAAACATTAAAACTAATATCATGAGGGTAACTTCAACTTATGAAAATGGAACCTAATAAACTTATTAATAAATCTATTCGCTATTATAACTCTCACAAATATTCAGATGTAATAAAACTTTTAGAAAAAGAAATTTTCTTTTATAAAAATTATTATTTTTATCATTATATCCTAGGAATGTCTTATCTTAGAATGGGAAATCTAGGAAATGCTCAAACATATCTAAAGAAAGCTTACACTTTAAATCCAACAGAACCAGATGTCAAGCAATCAATCGCAATACTATTAGCAGCTCAAGGCAAAGAGGACAAGGCCATACAGATATGGCTTAAAATGATAGAAGAAAATCAAGAAATCAAACGATCAGAACTTTCTTTAGAAACTATTCGAAAAAATCCTATTCAAGGAACACTATTTATGAATAAAAACAAAATATATGCCAAACTATTTCCAGAAATCAAAATAGAAACAGGACAAAATTTATCTAAGTTAATAAGAATATTATTAACAGTAGCAGGCCTTGTATTCTCATTGATATCAATATTTTTATTTATACGTTCCAAAGAAACAACTACACTGACATCAAATGATTCTAAGGTAAAAGAAAAAAAAGCTATTAATAATATTGCAGCATACATTGACGATATTAAAATAAATGAGAAAGAAAAAATTGAAAACCATGAGGGGCAATTTGTATTCATACTCACTGAAACTGAAATCAAAAATTCATTTCAAAAAATAAAAACTCATCTAAAAAAAGGCAAAAATAATTTTGCAAGAATCGAAATAAATAAGATATTAAATTCAAACGCATCGGAATCAATTAAACTTAAAGCTAAAAATCTTGCAAGTTTTATCTCAAGACCAGATTTTATTACATTTGACGATTATTTAGTTTTAAAAGAAATTAAAAAAAACCCATTAATTTACTCAAATATATATGTCAAATGGGAAGGAATTGCAAACAATATCGAAAAGAAAGATAATATAACTTACTTTGACTTTTATGTAGGATATAACAAGAACGCTCTTGAAGGCATAATAACAACAAAAACAACTTTTGATATTGATATCAATTTTAAAGATTGTGTTGAAATACTTGGACAAATAAACTATGACTACAACACAAACACATTGACTCTAAATGCAATCACAATCCGCAAAATAGAAAAACAAAAGGGTTAATATGCCTACTAATGCTTTTAAGAACGCAAAATCACTAAAACTTAAATACCTTCAAATTAAAAATATCTTTTTAAAATTATCATTTAATTAAAAAGGCGTACATAAAAATTTGTCATTGCCCTTAATAAATTTTATAGCCTCATCAAAAGAC
Organism: Borrelia hermsii DAH; assembly: GCF_023035675.1. Classification (NCBI taxonomy): domain Bacteria; kingdom Pseudomonadati; phylum Spirochaetota; class Spirochaetia; order Spirochaetales; family Borreliaceae; genus Borrelia; species Borrelia hermsii. The sequence continues at coordinate 133,395 of NZ_CP073136.1, forward strand.
AATAACAACTCTTCCTTTTTAGTCAAGTCTCTCACCTTCAACTTATTTTCTCTATATTCCTCTTGCCCTACAAAAATTAAAAATCTTATAGCCTTACCAAGAGCATATTCTATTTGCACCTTAATATTTTTACCATCTTTACTCTTTGGATATACCTCACAAGCAATATTATTTATCTTGGAATAATCATGCCTTCTAAACTTATCTGCAAGCTTATAATAATAATCTTGTAAACTATCATCTATATTAACAATTAATACTCTCGAGCTGGCTTTAACCACAAATAACTTAATATAATTAAATTTTTCAATTTCAATTATATCTTGAATCCTATCGATACCAAAAGATCCTCCAACTCCTGAAACCTTTTGCAAAGAGTTAGAAAATAAGGACAATAAATTATCATATCTCCCACCACTACAAATACTTCCCATATTAATACCCATCATCTCAGCCTCAAATACAAGCCCGGTATAATAATCAAGTCCACGGACTATCTTAAGATTAAAATTAAAAGCATCTTGAATCCCTAATGCACTCAGATGTACAAAAATATCTTCAACTCTCTTAACAGCATCATTATCTTCTAAAATACTTTTTAAAACCTTAAGTTTATCCCAAAAAGTTCCTTCTAAACTTATAAACCCCAATATTAAATCAACATGTTCTTCGCTTAGTTGTGAAAGCAAATTTTCTCTCACACTCTCAATCCCCATTTTATCTAATTTATCTATATTCCTTAAAATAAAAGTAGCTTTATTTTCTAATCCCAACTTATCAATATAAGCATTAAGTATCCCAATATGAGAGAAATGAATAACAAACTTTCTATTAATACCTTCTATGAAATTTAAAAAAATCTCTTCAAGACCACAATAAACAATAGATAAAATTTCAGCATCACTACGAAAAGTATCCTCACCAACTATATCAAAATCAAATTGGATAAATTCTCTATATCTACCTCTCTGTGTGTTCTCACCCCTAAATACCTTTCCTATCTGAGATCTCCTAAAAGGAAATTGAATCTTAGATCTATTAGTAGCCATAAATCTTGCAAAAGGAACCGTTAAATCAAAACGCATAGAAACATCTCTATCTCCGTTATCCTTAAACCGATAAATTTGTTTTTCTACCTCATGCCCACCTTTTCTTAAAAGAAATTCAGAATACTCAAGAATAGGAGTATCTATTAAATCAAAATTATATGAAACAAGAACACTATATATTTGTTTTATAATATGAGTACGAATTAACGCTTCCTTTGGCAAATAATCTCTAAAACCTTTTAAAGTTCTAATATCCACTATATTTAAACCCCTATTAATTTCAAATTTAATCTTTTCATAATATAATATTATAAATATGAGAAAAAATTAATCAAACATTAATACTAAAATCCTTAACTGTTAAATACTAATTATAATATAAGGAGCATCTAAAATACTTAATGCATAAAAATTTTGCTAGCAGCTTAAGACTAAATATTGTTCTCATAATTTTCCTCACAATAACACTACTAACCATTTATAAATATTTTATGCTAATGTCCTCAAAAGACATACAATATTTTTCTCAAAATATAAATCACATTTCAAAAAGAGGCAACATTTATGATAGAAATGGTAAAATAATAGCCTTCTCATCAAAATCACATTCTATAGGAACGGATCCAAATAAAATAAAAAATATTGTAAATACATCAGAAACTCTTGGTGCAATACTGAAAATTGAGCCTCAAATACTTAAAAAAAAACTGTCTTCAAAAAAAGGATTCATATATATAAAAAGAAAAGTAACAAGAGAAGAATCTGAACTAATTAAAAGAATTCAATCAGAAGGAAGATTAAAAGACATCATACTTTATCCAGACTACACAAGGATCTATCCATTTAAAGAACTGACAAGCAATATTACGGGATTTGTAGGAACTGACAACATTGGGCTTGCAGGGATTGAACTTTCGCTAAACACCATATTAAATGAAGATCTTACAAAACAAAAATCTATAAATGAAAAATTAAGTACAAACAACATATACTTAACAATAGACATAGATCTTCAAAAAAGCATAAATCAAATAGCTAAAAAATACTTTAACGAAAATAAGCCTGAAAACATGCTAGCTATAGTAATGGATGCTAAGAATGGAGAAATTTTATCAATGCTTCAACTCCCACAATATGATGCCAATTACTATTCAAAATATCCTAAAGAAATATGGAACAATTTTGCAACTTCCCTAACATATGAACCTGGAAGTATTAATAAAATTTTTACAGTAGCTATTCTATTAGACAGTGGATTATTAAAATTAAATGAAAAATTTTTAGATAATGGTATATACCAAAAAAAATTCAAATCGGGTGAAGTAGTTACAATTAAAACCTTAAATCCTCCTTATGACTATATCGATCCTAGTGGGATTCTAATCTATTCATCAAATGTAGGAATAGCTCACATTACAGACAAAGTAAGTAATGAATATTTCTACAATAAACTAATAGCCTTTGGGTTTGGAAAAAGAGTCGGATTTCCTTTCCCCGGAGAGACAAAAGGGATACTAACCCACCATTCAAAATGGTCGGGACGGAGTAAAGCCACAATCGGATTTGGACAAGAAATAGGAGTATCTGCCATTCAAATATTACAGGCTGCTAGCGTCTTAAGTAATGATGGGGTTATGTTAAAACCCAAAATCATAAAAAGAATAAGCAATGAAATGGAAAATACAATTCAAGAATTTCAAAAAGAAGAAATTAAAAAAGTAATATCTAAGCATACAGCAAAAGAGGTTTTAAAAATGATGCGAGAAGTTGTAAATAAAGGAGGAATACCAAAACTTAAAATGAAAAATTTAAACATTTCAGCAAAAAGTGGAACTTCCCAAGTGATTGATAAAAACACAGGCAAATATTCAGACGAAGATTACACGTCCTCAATACTAGTAATATATCCCACAGAAAATCCAAAATACATTATATATGTTATATACAGATATCCTAAAAAGATAATATATGGAACAAGAATTGCTGCACCAATGGCAAAAGAAATAATAGAATTGATTGAAAGTCAAAATAACAAAGATGAATACAATGAAATTAAAATTTCCTCAAAAATTAGCATACCAAAACCCACAATAAAATACGACACAACAGAAACTCTACCAAACCTTACAGGGCTTTCAAAAAGGGATTTAATGAAAATTTTAAACAAATATACAAACACAAAAATAAAGATAAAAGGAAATGGTTTTGTATATAAACAATCCCAACCACCCAATACAAAATTAAAAGATATAAACGAACTTGAAATAACCTTAAAATAATTTAGGAAAATAAATTCTTTATCTCATTTTTATAAAGATTTAAAATATAATTACGCTTAACATCCATCTTAATAGACATCTCCTTGCCTACTTCAAATGGTTTTTCTAAAAGAACAAATCTTAATATCTGTTCAAAAGGCTTAAATCCATTGGCTTTATTAATAAGCTTTCTTATCTCATCATTAATAGCTTTAAGAACAATATTATTTGCAATAATCTGCTGCCTATTGTGAGCATCAAAAATTTTTTGCCCCATGCTTTCTAAATATTTATTTATCTCTTCAAAATTAGGAAGAATCAATGCACCCAAAAACTTTTGATCCTGACCCACAACAACAGCTTTTTCAATTAATAAAGATTCTTCAAGCTTAATTTCAATTGGAGCAGGCTCAATATTCTCCCCATTATTTAAAACAATAGTATCTTTTTCACGTCCTATGATCCGAACAACATTATCCTTTGACAACTTAACAATATCACCCGTATTCAAAAACCCATCATCTCCAATAACTTGCCTTGTAGCATCTTCATCTTGATAATATCCAAGCATAACTTGAGGACCTTTAATAAATAAAACTCCCTTGCCTGGTTTTTTAAGCTTATTGCCATTCTCATCCCTAATCTCAGCAACAGTTCCAGGCAATATTTTACCGCAAGTACCAAGCATTATCTTCCCATGCTCATCAGACGCAACACCAGGGGATGCTTCTGTTAATCCATAAGCATTAGCAAGCTCAATTCCAATTGAATTGAAAAACCTAACAACAAATAAAGACATGCTACCCCCACCAGTAATTCCAACAACAAAATTATCACCTAAAACCTTCTTTATCTTTTTAAAAACAATTAAATCTCCCAAAATTTTAAGGGGAAATAAAATCACTAAACCTAAAATGCCTAAAATTTTCTTCATAGGCATTAATAAATCAAATCCATTATCAGGATACAATCCTGAAATTATCCTATAGCAAATATCATTAAGACATGCTGCTTTAACGAAAACCTTAAATAGCAATCTTGCTAAGAACGGTTTCTTGGCAACTTCTTTAAAAATATTTTGCTTTATTGCAATCCAAAGCCTAGGAACGGCTGCAATATAATGAGGATTAATATTTTTAATATCATCAAGCATGTTTCTTGGAACAATACTTGAAAATAAACAAGTCATACCTTTAAGAAAAATATTATAAGAAAATGATCTCTGAAATGAATGCCAAATTGGCAAAATACACATAAATATTTGCCCCTCACTAGTACTAATCATGCGACTAAAACTAGACACCTGGTAAAGAAAATTAGCATGAGAAAGCATCACTCCTTTAGGATTCCCTGTAGTACCAGAAGTATATATTATTGTTGCCATATCATCAGGATTAATATTATTGAAAGTTTCAATAATCTCCTCGTCTCGTCTTGACTTATCCCCAATTGAAATACACTCTTTATAAGTATAAACTTGAAAATTACTAAACCGTATTTTATCCCTTTCATCTAAATCATCAATAATAACAACTACAGGCTTAATTTCAAAGTTAACTTGAACGACTAAATCAAGAAGATTTAAATTTTCCACTATTATTATATTAGGAAAAATATTATTAATAATTACTTCAGCTTCAAAAAGAGTAACATCAGATCCCTTTGGAACATCTACAGCACCTAAAGCCAAAATAGCAAAATCTATAACACTCCATTCAATTCTATTTTCAGAACAAATAAACACCTTATCCTGATATCCCAAGCCCATCTTTTTTAAAAATGCTGCAAATTTTAAAACATTATTCTTTAAATCTTCATAAGTAACCCTAATATAATCCTTATTGCCCCCACTATATATTTGTGCAACCCCATCACCACGCTTTTCAGCAATCTCAAAAAAGGTTTTTACTATTGACATATGATCCTACTATACACTTATAAAATAACGATACTCCACATAAAGTATAACATTTTAAAGAATAAAATCATAATTCAATTTTAACTAACCTTCAATTAGTCAATGGGTAATACCTGAATTTGTACCTAATGCCATGAACCTAAGGATTCTCTAACTATTTAGATTGACAATAATCATCACTTATAAAGATAAAGTTTTATAAAAGCAAAATACAAATCACTAAAAATCAATAAAGATCTAGTTCCCTATAACAAAAAATCTAATTCCTTCAGTAGGATATTCTTGTTCTAAAATCTCAACAACATTTCTTAACTTTTCTATAACAACTAACTTATTAGTATAAACCACAAGAATAAAATTCTCTTCAGGCCAAACTTCATTACCTTGCTTCTCACCCTTTCTTCCTTTTCCTTTAACATTATGTATCTTAGAGTAATATATATATTCACCCAAATCTTCCTCTATTCTACTTATATGTTCATGAAGATCAAACTCCAAGGATATATTAGAAATTATTTCTGCTCTATACATATATCCTCCTCATTAACCTTAATCCTCATCAATAAAAACATCATCCGAATTAGCATCAGCTTTAGAATTCCCCTTAGCATTACTCTTAAGAATATCGGTATTATTTGCATTTCTATTTGCAAAACCTTCACTTCCTCCCTTAACATCAATCTTATCAACAGAACCCCATGACTTAAAAAGTATAAAATCTTTTATAGAAAGCTTATAAAAAATTTCAAAAATTATAGGAATAAAAAGCAAAGTCAGAAATGTGCTAGCAACCATTCCACCAATAAAGGTAAAAGCAATTGGCTTTATAAGACTATTGCCACTTGAACCTGAGAATGCAAGGGGAAAGAGCCCAATTATTGATGTTAAAGCAGACATTAAAATTGGCCTAAACCTAGAGCGACCTGCCTCAAGTACTGCATCTTCAAGATTAAATCCCCTCTTAAGCAATAAATTAATATAATCTACTAGTACAATACCCGTATTAACAACAACACCAACAAGCATAAGCATGCCAATGGCAGTAAAAACAGAAATCTTTTCTCCCGATATAAAATAAAATGGCACAACGCCTATTAAGGTTAATGGTATTGTAAAGAGAATAATAAATGGCTTTAAGAGAGATTCAAATTGTGCTGCCATTACTCCAAATACAAGCAAGATAGCCATACAAATTATCACCATAAATTGCTGCATACTGCTTGTAAATTCACTGTATTCTCCTTCAAACTTAACCAATACGCCATCCTTCCGGGGAACCTTATTAGTTACAAAATCCACTACATTTGCTGTAACTAAAGCTAAATTTTCACCCGGAGCAATACCTGCTGTAAGCTTAACTACTAAGGACTGATCTTCTCTGGAAATCTCGCTAATCCCTTTTGTTTTTTTAAGCTTAGCTATTACAGAGAGGGGAATTTTCACACCAAATGCATTTACAATAAATATTTTATCTAAATCTTTAAGGCTAGCAATATTACTTCTATTAATCCTAAGCAAGATATCATAACTTACCCCATTTTCAATGTATTTTCCTGCCGAAATTCCATCAATATTAGCCCTAATCTCTCTTGAGAGAGTTTCCATATTAATCCCATAAGAATAGGCCTTTTCCCTATCTATCTCTATATCAATTTGCAGCTCCTCTTGTATATTAAGTCTAGGACTAACAAGATTGGGAAATTTTTTCTTTAAAAGACTAATTAACAATTCTCCATATTCTCTTGCATACTCAAAATCAGAAGCAGTAATTTTAATCTCAATAGGAGCACCAAAAGAATTTCCTTCTGAGAAAGCATTAGAATTAAAATTAGGATAAAGACTCTCAACACGCTTATAAACTCTATACCGAATATCTTCTTCATCCCCGACAAATTCTCCACTAGCTTCCTCCTTGAAAGGCAATGTAACTTCAAACGCAAAACCACTTGAATTTATTTTAGAAACAATACTCTTATAAACCTTAATTTCACTTTTTAAAATTTCTAAAATTTTATCTGAGTAGAACTTTGAATTCTCCAAACTTGTTTTATGGGGAAAATTAAAATCAAAATGCATTAAGGAAGAATGATCATAGGGAAATAAAGATACATTTAAAAAAGGAAATAAAATTAAACTTAAAATAAAACTAAACATAACAACAAGCAAAAAAGCTAGCTTACGAATTAAAACATAATTTAGCAATTTAACATAAAAATGCTCTCCAACAGAATAAATTCCATATAAAAAATTATCAATTCTTTTAATGAGTTTATTTTTGATGGGTTTTTGAAAAGTAGTATAAAGCCCAACATAATAACTTGAAAGCACAGGCACTAAAAAAACTGCAACAAACAAAGAAGCTGTTAAAGATATAACAATAGTAAAAGCAAAATCTCTAACATAATCACCAATAATGTCTAATTCAGCCTTAAAAATAAGCATAGGAGCAAATACACAAATCGATGTCAATGTCGCAGCCATAATTGGCATCAGCATTTCCTGTGTTCCAAGAATGGCAGATGATATAAGTTTGGCACCCTTTTGCCTATACTTATATATATTCTCTATTACAACAATAGAACAATCCACAAGCATACCAACGCTCAAAGCAAGTCCTGAGAGACTCATAATATTTAGCGAAATATCTGCAAAATACATTAAACAGAAGGTAAGAACTATAGCTAATGGTATTGTAATGCCAATAATAACTGTAGCTCTAAAACTTCTTAAAAAGAATAGAATAATACATAATGCAAGAATTGCTCCAGAATAAGCTGAATCAGCAACAGAAGAAATAGCCTTTTTAATATGTTTAGCATTATCATAAGCAATATCTAAAGATATATCTTTTGGAAGGGCAAGCTTAATTTTTTCAATCTCTGCACTTACTGCATCTGCAACAATAACGGAATTTGCACCACTCTGTTTTTGCACAGATATCACAATGGAAGGCTTATCATTATAATATGCATAATCTTGTAAATCTTGAAAAGCACTCCTAACGCTTGCAATATCTCTCAGTCTGACCTGAACCATCGAATTATTACCTAAAGAATAAGTACTTGGTTTCTTGTAAGCAATAACCACATCTTCTAAATCTTTAATTGAATGAAATTCTCCTGATACTTGTATCTGGTATTCCAAATCGCTATCTAACATGTTGCCAACCGAAAATTCAACATTTTGAGAAGAAATAAATGGTACTATCTCTGACAGAGTAAGCCCATATGCCTCCAACCTATTTTGAGATACTTCAATTAAAATATGCTTATCTCCACCCCCAATGACCTGCACACGTCCAACCCCATTAAGTCTTTCTAACTTGGGCTTAAGAATATTATCTGCATACCTCTTAAGTTCTAAAACAGGTCTATCTGCATACATAACAAACGATAATACTGACGCATTGCCTGACCTTCCTCTATAAATCCTATACAAGCTTACTTCTTGTGGTAAAAGGTTTTTTGAAAGCTCAAGTGCATCTCTTATTTCATTTAAAGCCAAATCTAAATTAGTTCCATGATAAAACCGAAGATCAACAATGCTATTCCCCTTAAAAGACTTACTAGTTATTGTCTTTATGTTCTTTACTAAGGATAAACTGCCTTCTAGAATACTTGTTACTTTTTCTTCCACTTCTTTTGCGGAACGTCCTGCATACTGCGTAGAAACAGTAATATCATTCTCTTCAATTCTGGGCATCAACTCTATCTTCAATCTTGAAAAAGTATAAATACTAAGCATAATCAATAGTGAAAACAATATTAACATTGTTATTGGTTTGCCAATAATCTTTTTTACTAACATATTTAACCTCAAAAATTAAACATTGTTTTCAACATCAAGCCCATCCCGAATATCCACTATATCTACATAAGCTCCATCAGAAAGAGAAGAAATACCTTCAATCACAATTAAATCACCTTCATTAATACCATCTCGAATAGACATAATATTATCTATCTCAAAATCTATTAAAGGAAAAACCCTTTCAACTGTTTTTGTATCTGCATTTAATCTAAATACGCAAAGCTTGCCTTCTCTTTCAATAAAAGCATGACTCGGGATTTTGACCACATTTTCTAAATGCTTAGTAATAAGTTTGATCTTAGCAAACATGCCAACAACCATTTTTCTTGAGTTATCCCCTACAGGTTCAAGATATACTGCAACGGCACGGCTCTTAAAATCTAAAACGGGTGATACTTCTGAAATCTTAGCTTTAAACCTTTCATTAGGATAAGACTCAAGCTCGATAATTGCATCATTGCCAGCCTTAACATCTAAGATATATTTCTCAGAAACATAAGTTTTAATCTGCATTACATCCATTTTGCCGATTAAAGCAATACTTGTTTGAGGTCCAACTGTGTCTCCAATTTTGCAACTAACAGCTAAAACATATCCAGAAATTGGAGCTCTTACTGGACTTTTTAAATAAGTAAAACCTGGTTTTGAAGGATCAAGTGTTGCAATGATTTGTCCCTTTTTTACATAAGTTCCAAGCTTTATATTAAGAGATATTATTTTACCTGCGATATCTGGAAATACTTCGGCTTTTATTTTGATATCTATATCACCATTTAAAGGAATGTAATTACTCAAAGCTCCCTTTTGAACTTTCATAGCAATAACTGGAAATCTATAAGGCTCATTAATAGTATCATTGGAAATATCATTAGTATTAATATCTCCCTGAACTTCACTATCAGTCTCTTCATTACATGAGAAGGCAAATAATAAAACTATAAGCAATAAATAATATTTAAAATTACCTCTCACATTAAGAATCAAATTCATAAAATATCCTTATTAATCCAACTCATTTATTAAATCTTTATATTCAAGTATTACATTAGCATAATTTAGTTTATCTTTTATAAATTGCAAATCACTCTGCTTATAGGAAACTTCAATGTCATTTAATTTTACAAGATCTATGGTACCTGCATTAAAGGCATCGAAAGCCACCTGATAATTCCTCTTAGACATCTCCAAATTCATCTTGGAATTATCTAAAATGGATTTATATAGTCTTACACCTTTACGTTTCTGAATAATATTAGATTTAAATTCACGAATCTTATTTTCAATTTGATGTTTTAACATTTTTAATTGATAATCTTGATCCCATATCCCTGTAAAACTTTTTGAAAATGGTAAAATCTCAGTCAAACTATAAGTTAATCCCAAAGAAACCCCCAACCCTTGCTTAAATGAACCACCTGGACCATTACTAAAAGCAATACTTCCAGGGTTATAAGAAACTGAAAACGAAAATTTTGGCAAGAAAGCATCTAGCCAAAGACTATCAAGAGTAGCTTGCATAACTTTAGCAGCATTATTTAACCCTTTTACCTCTAGATGTTCGTTAATATCTATGACTTCATCAAACAATGAAACATCTAATATTTCATCTGACAATTCCCCTATAGTCTCAAAATCTTGCAAGACATCCAGTCCTAATAACAATTTAAATCTTTCTTCTGTCTCTTCAAACTTAATGATTTGTTCATCTAAATCAGGTTGAAGTTTACTATACCTAAGTTTAGCATCAATATAATCTATTTCAGAAATAAGACCATTGCGATAAGCAACACTCACTTGCTCAAATTTAAGTTTGCTATTCTCAAGCTGACTTCTCAAAACTTCTAAAATACTTTTAAAAGCTAAAAGCTCGTTATACATTTTAAGAACATTTAACCTAATACTTTTAATGGTCTTTTCTCTGGCTATTTTAGCATCCTCATAATTAAAAACAGTAAGTCTAATTTTATTAACAACAGATGGGGATATTGAGAAATCAGCAGAAACTCCAAAATCTAAGTTCCAATGCTCCCTTCCTTCTACACTAGACATAAAAAAGTTTTGCCTTGAAAAATTTGAAGCAAACCCTACATTTGGCATAAAAACATTCCAAGAATTATCTTTATATAATTTTTTTATCTTTTCTCTATACTCTGCATTCTTAGCATCCAAACTGTTTTTTAAAGCCATGCAAACAGCATCCTCAGCGGATATCTTAATAATTTCTGCATAAGAAGAAAACGATAAAAGAAAAATTAATACTAAGCGTTTGATATTCACTCCTATGAATAATAGTATAACTATTATTCATATATAATAACTTAACAACAATGATAATAACATAATATTATTGTATACATGTGGATCTTAAAAAAGCTTTTTATAATGTTCAATTTGATATTTATCTTACTCACCAAAATATACCAAAAAACTTTTTCTAAAATCATTGGGTTCAGCTGCATATATGAACCTAGCTGTTCAAATTACGCACTAAAATGTCTAAGAAAATATAATATCATAACAGCTCTTATTTTAATTGCGTTAAGACTACTCAGATGCAATGCACTATTTAAAGGAGGTTCTGAATCACTGCCAACCAAAAAGCCTATACTAAACTCATTAAAAGAATTTAGACAAAGATTAATTAAATAAATCTTTGTATCTATCTGGAACCCAATTTTTGACATACTCTTTATGAGTATCAACAAATTCAACAGCATTTCTATATTCCTGTCCCGGCTCCTTATAATTTTTTTCTATTAAAGGTAATAACAAGTCATCACCCCAATAAAAATTATCAAATAAATAATAAGCATCAGGATCAGCCTCTTTAAGCCCAATCCTAACAAGAGAATGAATATTCTCAGGCCCTCCCATTGACAACAAGGGATCATCTAAAAATTTAATATCATATTTGGTAAATGCCCAATGGGGCTTCCATAAAGGAACTAAGATCCACTCATGCCTCTTAATGGCAGATTCTAAACTTGCAAGCATTACGCTCTCACTTGAAGATATGAGTTCATATTCTTTATCTAATCCATAATGCTTTAGGGTTTCTTCTACAGAAAGTTGCGTACCCGCTCCAGCATCTATTCCTACCATTCTATTTTTAAACTTAGCTCCTCTACCCTTAAGTTCAGCAATGCTTGAAATTTTAACATAACTTGGCACCACAAATCCTTGTAATGTTCCCTCATAATTAGCACCAAGATCAACAAACTTATCTTTAAATTTTTCATAATAAAATTTATCAGCCGTAGGAATCCATGCAGATACCATACCATCTACCTGTCCTGATGCCAAATACTGATACATTATAGATGCTGTTACAGGCAATATTTCTACATTATATCCTATTCTCTCAAAAACAACTTTCATAATATTAGTAGCAACCGTTTCTCCTATCCAATTAACATATGCAATCTTGACTGATCTTAGTCTTTGTAAGTCACCACTATCTTTAAAATTATCATCCTTATCACAAGAAAACAAAGTTAAAATAAAACTTATAAAAACAGATATCAATAAACCTTTCATAAATCAATTCTCCTACTACCACACAAAAATAAAATATTATTTATTATACATTTCCAAAAATCTTTTGAACTTATTTTCTTTTTTCCCTCCATAATTATCAGTATTTAAATAGCTAAATTTAATAAAAATAGCTTGCATGATTCTATCTAAAATAATAGCTATTACCACAACAGCTAACCCAGATATTAAACCCTCGCCAAAATGTAATCTTTCAACAGAATATATTACAGTCCTGCCAAGCCCTGACGAGCCAACCATTGCCGCTATCACTATCATAGATATTGCCATCATTATTGACTGATTAATTCCCTCTATTATGCTTTGAAGAGCTAATGGCAACTGGATCTGGAAAAGAATACGAATATTACTACTTCCAAAAGACTTAGCAGCCTCAATTACCTCACCTGGAACTTGAATAATTCCGAGTCTTGTATATCTAATAACCGGAGGCATCGCAAAAATTATTGTAGCAAAAATAGCTGAAGATGTGCCCATACCAAAAAAAGGTATAGCTGGTATTAAATAAATAAAAGGGGGCATTGCTTGCATCAAATCAAGCAATGGTTTTAAAAATACATAAAATTTTAAATAATATCCACCTAGAATACCTATTAAAATTCCCCAAATTACCGAAAAGAATACAGACACAAAAATAATTGATATCGTATCCATTGAAACTTCCCAAAGATTAAAATACAAAATAAAGCAAAATCCTAACATAATCAAAAGTGCCAATCTTTTCTTTAAAAATAAAAAGCTTAAAACACAAATTATGATAATAAAAAGAACAGGATTAATTAAAAGAAACAATTTTTTCAAATTATCGTAAAAAAAAATTACAATTTTTGCAAACCCTATACCATTAGAATTTGAAAAATTATCAACTAAAAAATCAAAAGCCTTATCTATATTAGCAACTATAAAATCTCTACTCATAAATCACTATCTCGCCAATAAGCCAGCAATCTCTCCTAAATCAATGTATCCAATAACATTGCCTTGTTCTCCTTTCACAAGCAAATAATCCAATTTATTTAAATACTTAACAACACTTTTAATCTCATCATCTAAACCTAAATTTAAAGAAACAAGATTACTATACCTTTTATTAATAGATACATCATACAAACTAAAACTATCATTCTCTTTTTCAATAATAACATTAAATTTATCAGCAGCAGCACCAAGAGCAAAATCCATTTTAACAATATCCTTAATTTTTAAAATATTTAAAACAGGAAGATTCTTAATAAAATTAGCTATAAAATCTGTTCTAGGATCCCTTAATATTTCTAAGGGCCTACCCACCTGCACAATCTCACCATCTTTCATAAAAGCAATTCTATTGCCCAATTTAAAAGCTTCAATTAAATCATGAGTAATAAATACAACTGTCTTTTTTAATTTATCTACCAACCTTAAAAGCTCACCTTGCATTTCTCCTCTAATTAAAGGATCAAGAGCTGAAAAAGCCTCATCCATTAAAAGGATATCGGGATTCACTACCAAAGCTCGCGCTATACCTACTCTCTGTTTCATTCCACCTGAAAGCTCATTTATATATTTATATTTATAATCTTCAAGACCCACAAGTTTTAAAATATCAATAGCTTTTTGAATCCTAATTTTTTTAGGGACATTCTTAACCTCAAGTCCATAAGTCACATTCCTTAAAACATTCATATGTGGGAAAAGTCCAAAATTCTGAAAAACCATGGCAAATTTATCTTTCCTTAAAGCAGAGAGATCCTTTTGATTAATATCATTCATTTCAATATTATCCACCAAAATAGACCCAGAATCGATTTTGTGTATACCATTCAAACATCTAACAAAAGTAGATTTGCCACAACCTGACATACCCATAATAACTAAAATTTCATTTTCATAAACATCAAGACTGATATTTGCATTTGCAATAAAAACAGAAGATTCCTTGTAAATGTCAGCCCTATCTTTACCATTCTCATAACTCTTTATAGCCTTAACTATTTGTTTTTTATTTTTATTATAAGAAAATGTTTTATAAAGGTTCCTGACTTTAACACTAACCTTGTACAAAGTAAACTCCAATGCGAAAACATTACAATCCTACATAGACCAATATTAATTATACTAAAATATCAGAATTTTGATTGACACAAATAAAAATAAGGGTCTATTAAAAGACCCTTATTGAAAAATTCAATTTATCTAAGCAATGATAATACATATTGAGGTACTTGATTTGCTTGTGCAATCATAGCCATTGCAGATTGTGTCAAAATACTGTGAGTTGTTGATGCTACAACTTCATCTGTCATTGTTGCATCTTTAATTTGAGCATATGATGCTTTCAAGTTTTCAATAGCATATTCTGTACTATCCTTAATAGACTCAAGTCTGTTTTGGAAAGCACCAAGATTTGCTCTTTGATCACTTACCATCCTAATAGCACCCTCTATCTTTGCAAGTGACATATTAGCATCAACAGCGGTTGTAACATTAATTGGGGAATTAACTCCACCTTGAGCTGGAGCTGCTGCTGGAGCTGGAGCTGCTTGACCTTCCTCTTGCTGTCCTATCTCTTGCACTGGAGCAGCCTGAGCGCCTTCACCTGCAAAAAGATTTGCAACATTAGATGCATAAATATTAACAGCAATTGCCTCATCCTGATTTGCGCCCACATGTACTCTCAATGTCCATGAAGCTTGTGATCCAGCTAGTGATGCTGGTGTGTTAATTTTTGCGGGTTGCATTCCAAGCTCTTCAGCTGTTTTTACATTTTGAGCAGCTGACTTGTTGGACAACATATGCATTTGGTTGTATTGAGCCTGATCAGCAATTCTGTTGATTTCATCTGTAAGTTGCTCAATTTCAATTTGAATAGAACCTCTGTCTGCATCTGAATATGTACCATTACCAGATTGAACAGCAAGTTCTTTCATTCTTACTAATACTCTCTCTACTTCATTTAAATTTCCTTCTGTTGTTTGAATAAAATTTATAGCCTTTGAAGTATTTCTAGAAGCCTGAGACAACCCTCTAATTTGAGCATTAATTTTTCCAGCAACGCCCATACCAGCAGCATCATCAGATGCACGATTAATTCTATGCCCACTAGAAAGTTTTTCTTGAGTTTTGCTAAGATTAGTAGCATTAATGCTATTATTTCTTGAAGCATTTATAGCTGACGTATTATGATTTATGATCATATATCATTTCCTCCGTGATAAATTAATATAATTTTAATATTTAGACAAATCCATTTGTCTTTTTAAAAGGATATCACAAAAACAAGAAAAAAATAAATACAATATTAATTTAAATTAAATTTGTTACCTGTTTTGTCGCTGTAAATTCAAAGATTTAAGGATTTCCTCTTGTTCCTTCATCCGCTTTACAGTGAAATCCAAAGTATTAAGTTCTCCTTCAACCTTATTCTCCCTTTCCTCATACTTCTTTCTATAATCTTCAACCACATTTTTCTGATTAGGAATTCTTAGATCATAACTTCTAATCTTATTATAAACAAATCCTCCAGCACTTATCAAAAGAGATAGATAATCGCCAATCATCTTAGCAAGTCCATCATCATAAATCCGGTCATCATTAAAATCAACTGCAAAAAGTTCCTTAACTGAACTAATATTGCTTTGTATTATTTCATTAAATTTCTTCTCATCAAGCTTCAAATAACGCGAAAGCCCTCCTGATGACGAGATAGAATTAGTAAATACCCCTATTTGATTAATAATTGAAAAATTAGGATCATTCGTCCTATAAGAATTAAACATGATTGATTCTAATCTTGATTTAAGATTTTGTAATGCAAGCTCAGATCTAAGGATTCCTAAATTTTTATAAGCTTCTTCTTTTTCTTCCTCACTTAAATAGGACCATTCTTCCAGGAGATCTGATTTTTGACCTTCCAAACTACTCTCATTTAAACTTACAATATTAATCTCAGCAAGAACCTCATTATAAGCTATCAAAAAATCTAATAAAAGTTTTTTAATCCCCTCATAATCAGGCTCAACTCGAACAACAACAGTATCATCTGATGCTTGTTTTAAATTCAATGTAACATTAGGAATTAAATCATTAATAATATTCGAATCACGCTCAACATCAACTCCATCAAACTTCACCTTTGCATTTTCTGCAAAGCTCTTGGCATTTATTGGCAAGTAACCATCTCTATTCTTTGGATCAAAAATCTCAATATTGCGAACAACAAAAACTTTATTATTAACTTTATTTTCGATATTGATCTCTTTTAAATCCAAAAGTGAACCAATTTCAACCTCAACTTTCTCAAAATCACTCGTAACATTTATTGGTGGCAATTCCAAGGAATCCGTACCACTCTGAATTTTAATCATATTCATCTGAATATACTTCTTTTCTTTCAAAGGAAGCTTATGATCAGGCTCAAGATTAATTATGCTATCCTCACCTTCAACCTTAGCACCCTCAAATGTAGCCTCTCCAGGATTAAAAACAATTTCGTTTAAAATACCCTTATCATCCGTATCATAATATTTAATTTCAAATTTAATTTTACTTCTATTACTAATCTCAATATTATCTGGAATACTTATTGCAATCTCTGAGAGAGGTTCTAACACAAGATCATTCTTATCAAGAGAAATCCTATTACCACTATTTTGCTGACTATCAATAATTTCTGTTAAATTCGGACTAAAATTTGTTGTAAGTTCACTTAAAATACCTATCTGTTTAGCAAGCTTTAAAGCATTATCTTTCATAATAAGTTTATTATCCGCTCCCTCCTTTAAAGACCTCAAAATCAATCTACTATTTCCTGCACTATCACTCTTTACAATTTTAGCAGACAAAAACCCCTTGCCTCTATTATTAATATCCTTTACAAGAGACTCAATATCTCCATTATTCCTAATCTTAATTTCTTTATTCCCAACTAAAAATACATAATCGCCTGTAGGAATATTAATTTCCTTTTGTTTAAAATTCGCAGACAAAAAAACATCGGAACCCGCTACTTGATTAATATCAATTTTATAAGTTTCATTTTTAGCTCCATAACGAGCAGATACAGAGATAACATCATCATTGCTAGAATTACCTGACATATGATTAAAAGGACTATTAATAGATGTAATTTGCCTTGCAAGTGAATTTAGAGTAGAGATTTTTTTATTAATCATTTGCCAAGCACGTTTCTCTTGCTCTAAGCCTTCAAGCTTTTTGACAGATGAATCTATTTTGGCCTTATCAGGCTTTAGCATCGACTCACGGATTTCTTTAGTATTATATTTACTATCCACACCTGGAACAAAAAATCCAGAAGACATTACAACACCTCTTAACTAAAAAGTTTAACATAAAAACATAAAAATATATAAATTATTACACACAAAACCATACCTACTACAAAATTAACAACAAAAATCCCATTAAAATACATAAAAAACAAGCTTTTTTAAAAAAAGATATTTACTTATAGTAAAATTTAAATTTATAGGAGAGTAAATATGCCAAATTTTTGCTTGTTTAATGCAAAATCTGTACTGACAGGAAATGATAAAATAGATAATTCAGCTGTCCTTATTAAGGATAGTAAAATTTTTGATATCGTAACAGCCGATAGGCTTGAAAAAATTGACTTACAAAACTATGAAATGATTGATGTTAAGGGCAACTATATAACACCTGGTCTTTATGATAATCACATACATGGATTTCACGGCTATGGAACTGATCAATGCTCAACAAACTCAATAATTAAAATGTCACAACATTTAGCAGAGTACGGAGTAGTAGGTTTTCTACCAACACTTTACCCACGTCCAACCGAAGAAATGATCGCAACAATCAAAGCATGCACCGAAGCAATAGGCAAAGAAAAGGGCGCAAAAATTTTAGGACTTCATCTTGAAGGCCCATTTTTCTCTCCTGAAAAAAAAGGTGCACATCCTATCTCTTATCTTCAAAAACCAAGCATTGAAATCATGAAAAAATTCATAGATGCAGCAGGGGGTACTTTTACAGATTCTTTTGGAAGAAAAAGAACAAACATTGCAACAATGACAGTTGCACCTGAGCTTAAAGGTATGAGAGAGCTTGCAATGTTTTGCATGGAAAATAATATCACACTTCAAGCAGGTCATACCAATGCAAAATATGAAAATATGATTGAAGGTTTCCAAGTAGGCATACTTCACACAACTCATTTTTTCAATGCAATGTCAAAACTTGATCACAGAAATCCAAATGCAATAGGAGCGGTTTTAATTCATGGGGATGTATCTTGTGAACTTATTGCTGATGGGCATCATATTCATCCAAAACTTGTCTTAATGCTTAGAAAACTTAAAGACATAAGCAAATTAGTGCTTGTAACTGATGGATTAACCCCAACACTACAACCCTCTGGAAAATTAATAGCTAACGGAGAAGAGGTATATCTTAAAAATGACGGATTATTTCACATTGTAGAAAACGATACAATAGCAGGCTCAGCTAGCACAATGATACAAGGCATTAAAAATCTAGTAGAATTTGGATATAGTTTAAGCGATGCCATTCAAGCAAGTTCGTACAATCCAGTAAGAATAATTAATCTTGAAAAAAAAGGATCCATATGTCATGGTTATGATGCAAATATAAATGTCCTTGATAAGGATTTAAATTTAAAATTAACAATGATAGAATCAAAAATAATTTTTAACAGACTTTGATTTTATTTATAAATATAAGGAGAGAATAAATGAGATTAATCATTAGAACTAACTATAATGACATTTCAAAATGGGCTGCTAATCATGTTGCCATGAGAATAAAAGAATTCTCACCAACAAAAGAAAAACCATTTATCTTAGGACTTCCAACAGGTAGCTCACCAATTGGGATGTATAAAAATTTAATCGAAATGAATAAAATTGGAAAAATCTCATTTGAAAATGTAGTCACATTTAATATGGATGAATACGTAGGATTAGATAAAAATCATCCTGAAAGCTATAACTCATTTATGTGGAACAATTTTTTCTCACATATAGATATCAAAAAAGAAAATGTACATATGTTAAATGGCAATGCTATTAATCTTACAAATGAATGCACAGAATACGAGAATAAAATTAAATCTTACGGTGGCATCATGCTCTTTGTGGGGGGAATTGGACCTGATGGTCATATTGCCTTTAATGAACCTGGGTCATCACTGAAATCAAGAACAAGACTTAAAACTCTAACTCAAGATACAATTATTGCAAATTCAAGATTTTTTGAAAATGATATTAATAAAGTTCCCAAAAGTGCCCTAACAGTAGGAGTAGGAACAATTATGGATTCAAAAGAAGTGATGATTATAGTAAATGGACACAATAAAGCAAGAGCACTAAGACACGCTATTGAAAAAGGAGTGAATCATATGTGGACAATTAGCACGCTGCAGTTACATAAAAATGCAATTATAGTATCAGATGAAGCTGCAACATATGAACTAAAAGTCGGAACAGTAAAGTATTTCAATGATATTGAAAAAGATAATTTTAATAACGATATATAAACATATATTATAATTTCCTAAGGCAGTAAATACAATATAAACTAAACACAAGAAAAATATCTTTAAGTTTAGTTCATGCAATGATTAAAAATAATATTATTCTATGATTTCATTATAAACTCTCGAAACCTCTTCCCAATTTAAAGCCTTAAAGAACGCATCAATATATTCAGTCCTTCTATTTTGATATTTAAGATAATAAGCATGTTCCCAAACATCAATACCCAAAATGGGTTTATAGTCCTCCATTAAAGGACTGTCCTGATTTGGCCTTGATATTACTTGCAATTCTCTATTTGCATGAAGAACTAGCCAAGCCCAACCACTTCCAAAAATACTCATAGCTGAATCCTTTAATACCATCTTAAGATTACCAAGACTACCAAAAGTAGAATTCACATGCTCTTCAAAATTTTCTAAAATATTATCTTTATTCCCGGGCTTTAAAATCCTAAAATACAAAATATGATTAGAATATCCGCCAGCATTATTTCTAATAGCTGTCTGAAACTCCTTGGGAAACCTTTGAATATTTTTTAATATACTCTCAATATCTTTAGAATAATTTATTTCTGTCTTCTCAAGAACAGAATTTAAATTCACAGTATATGCATTATGATGTTTATTATGGTGAATTTCCATTGTCTTAGCATCAATATACGGCTCTAAAGCATCATAAGCATAACCAAGTTCTGGCAACTTAAACACAAACTCCTCCTATCTAAATTTTTCCATGACAATTTTTATATTTCTTTTCACTGCCACAATAACAAGGCTCATTCCTCCCAATCTTGGGAATACTTCTAACTATTTGAATTCCTGATGCATTCCCTCTCTCCCCAGAAGCAATTCCTGAAAACTCCTTATGCGTAGCGCGAACATTTTTAGGCTTTTTATCTTTATAACCACTAGAATCAATACCTACCCTCATCTGCAAAGTTCGCCTTAAAGTTTCAACTTTAATATCTTTAACAAGCTCACTAAAAATTGCAAA
Organism: Borrelia hermsii DAH; assembly: GCF_023035675.1. Taxonomy (NCBI): domain Bacteria; kingdom Pseudomonadati; phylum Spirochaetota; class Spirochaetia; order Spirochaetales; family Borreliaceae; genus Borrelia; species Borrelia hermsii. The sequence goes on from NZ_CP073136.1 coordinate 154,498, forward strand.
ACCTTCTTCCTTATATTCAGTAATTGGATTTTTATTAGCATAAGATCTGAGATAAACTGATTCTCTTAAAGAATCAAGATTTGCAAGATGGTCTTGAAACTTAAAGTCAATATTTCTTAAATACTCATGTTTTAAAAATTCATTTAAAAGTTCAGCTCCAATTAATTCTTCCTTTGCATCAAGATTAGACTTTGCAATTTCCATTAACTTATCTTTCAAATCCAAAATACTCATGGTCTCAACAGAACCAATATTATCCATCATATAAGCAAAAACTGAATTTATCTCACTTAGTATAGAACTTGTAACTACTTCTCCCTTAGTTTGGTCAAATAAAAAATCAAGATATTCTCTTAAAGAAAGAAGAATACGTTCCTTAATATTACTATCAGCAAGAATTGAATTCCTTTGGGAATAAATAAACTCCCTATGCTTTGTTATAACATCATCATATTCTAGGAGATGCTTCCTAATCTCAAAATTTCTATCCTCAACACGCTTTTGTGCATTAACTAAGGATTTTGTTAATAAAGAATGCACAATGGGCTCACCTGTTGCCATCCCAAGCTTTCCCATCAAAGCTCTCAAGTTATCACTTGCAAAAAGACGCATTAAATCATCTTCAAGAGATACATAAAACCTTGATCGGCCAGGATCTCCCTGTCTTCCGCCCCGCCCTCTAAGTTGATTATCTATTCTTCTTGACTCATGACGTTCACTGCCAATAACATAAAGTCCCCCAAGAGCCTTTACTTCCTCATAATCTTTAAGATACTGTTCTCTCTCAGTTTGCATAGCTTTTTGAAAATCTTCAAGACTCATACCCGTTCCAAACTTTTTACGAACCCGGTGCTCAAGATTACCCCCAAGTTTAATGTCAGTACCACGTCCAGCCATATTAGTTGCAATTGTAACAGAATGTTTTGCTCCTGCTTCAGCAATAATTAACGCTTCACGAAAATGATTCTTTGCATTTAGAACTTCATGTCTAATACCTTTATTTCTAAACATATTTGACAATACTTCAGATTTTTCAATAGAAACAGTCCCAACAAGAACAGGTTGTCCTCTCTTATAGGCCTCATAAACCTCATCTGTAATTGCTTTAAACTTAAATTCTTCGGTGTAATAAATAATATCATCCTCATCTACTCGTGCTACCAATTTATTAGTCGGAACAACTACAACATCAAGATTATATATCCTATGAAATTCTTTTGCTTCTGTATCAGCCGTACCAGTCATGCCGGAAATTTTCTTAAACATTCTAAATAAATTCTGAAATGTAATTGTTGCCATAGTTTTATTCTCACTTGCAACTCTAACACCTTCCTTAGCCTCAATAGCCTGATGCAATCCATCAGAATATCTGCGTCCTTTTAAAATACGCCCTGTAAACTCATCAACAATTTCAACCCCAGAATCCCCAACAATATATTCTCTGTCCTTTAAAAAAAGTAAATGCGCTTTCAATGCTTGAGTCATATAATGAACATAATTAAAATTAGTATCAACATACATAGAACCCTTAATTATGCCTTTTGCAACCAAAATTTGCTCAAGATTATTTAAACCATTTGCCGTAAAAGATACTCTCTTGCTCTTCTCATCAATCGTATAATCCCCATCAAGCTCATCAATCTCTAAAGGATAATCTCCGGTTTTTGGGTCCTTAGAACATTCCTTTAAAAGTGAAACAAGGGAATTAACTTCAAGATAAGCACTAGTATCTCCTTCGGTAGAACCTGAAATAATTAAAGGGGTTCTAGCCTCATCAATCAAAATCGAATCAATCTCATCGATAATACAATAATTAAAATTACTCAAAGATTTTTGAGATAAATCAAAACACATGTTATCTCTTAAATAATCAAATCCAAGCTCATTATTTGTAACATAAGTAATATCCTTATCGTATTCCATCTTCCTTTTAGCAGAATCCATATTAGATAGTACAACACCAACACTAACTCCTAAAAGCTCAAAAACCGGCTTCATCCAATTTGAATCACGCTCTGCAAGATAATCATTAACCGTAACGATAATAACACCATCGCCTGTTAAACTATTAAGGTAAGCAGCCTGCACTGAAGATAAAGTTTTACCTTCCCCGGTCTTCATCTCTATTATTTTACCCTGATGGAGCGCAAGCCCAGCAATAAGTTGAACATCATAAGGTCGCTCTTTAAGTCGTCTTCTAGCAGCTTCTCGTGAGAGTGCAAATGCTCTCTCTAAAATATCTTCTAAAGTTTTACCTTCCTTAAGTTCATCTTTAAACTTTTCTGTTTCCCTAGCAAAATCTTCGTCTGACAAAGACAATGCCCAAGATTCAAGCTTATTAATATTCCTCAGAATAGGAAGATAATTTTTTAGATCCCTCTTACTTTTTGAACCAATAGTTGCTTCAAATATCGATCTTAACATATCAGGTCTCAATTCTCCTAAAATAATTGACTTTCAACCATTTAAAATAATAACATCTAAAACATGAAAAAGTTTTATAAAATTCATTTAACTTTATTTTTTATGATTATATCATGTAATATCAAAACTTTAAATGAAATTGGGGAGCAACAATTCAAAATACCATTTGGAACGTTACCTGGAGAAATAACACCACTTATAAACAAATTTACCAATTCAAGCTTTGACATTAAAACATACAACGGACTTGTATATATTGTAGAGGCAAAAGCAAATAAGCTAATGATTTTTAATTCTTATGGAAAATTAATTCAAACTTACCAAAATGGCATATTCAAAACAAATTTTGACCTTAAAATTAAAAAAATAGATTTTGAAAATATTCAGGCAATTTATCCATCAAAAGACTTTATTGTAGTATCAGATAAGATAGATAATAAGAAATCTAAATTCGATGAGAAAGAAAACATAGCATACTCTACACGAATACTTATTTTAAATAAAGATTCATCTGTAGAAGTACTAGGTCAAGAAGGACAAAATGGAACGCCATTCCCACAAGTTTACGATATCAATATTGACGACGGAAATAACATAGCAATAATAACTATATATCATGAAGGATACATAATATATTCTTACGATAAAGATCTCTCACCCCTCTATAAGATATATGTTAATACAAACATATTACAAATACCAGAAGAAGAGAGAAAAAAATATAACATATCAATAGACAAAGTATTTTTTGAAGTAAACAAAAAAATCATCTATGCAAAGACAACCTACTATGAAAACATCAGAACCAATGAAAACATTAATGACCTTGGGGTCAAGATCAAAAATCAATATTTCTATACAATGAGCTTAAACAAAAATAAAGAATTTGAAATAAAAAATAAAATTACACTACCTCAAAATCTATTAGATGATCAACAAGAAAGTTTTATCAATATCATTGGAATTCAAAAAGATAAAATAATAGCATCTACTAACATGAAAAACCTGTCTAATACTTTAATATGGAAACTGGATAATAAGGGCAAGATAAAAGAACAAATGGTTTTAATTGAACCACCAAACCTTAAATTTCTTGCTGAAAGCCTATCTAAGGATGGAATACTTAGCATACTTTATGGAGAAAAAAGTGGGGTCAGCGTTTATTGGTGGAATTTAAATAATTTACTTAAATTATGAAATAGCTCAAAAGTTAGCATTTATGAAAAATAAGAATTGCAAAGAAAAAATACAAAATAAGCATAAACAACGACTCAAAAAAAATCTAATCCTTGGAATAATCTTTGTCATAATTCTAATTATTATTAAAGTTATATTAATTCCCAAATTACAAGAATTAGAAAGCAAATACAATCCTACCATCACAATAGAACATAAAATAAAGAATGAAAACTTATATATCAAAATCAATATTAAAAGTCATGACATAAAAGACTTAGGAAAAGCCAATATAGAAGTATACTTAGATAATAAACTTATTGAAAATAATATGATTTACATAGACAAGATTCACTATACATTATATACTAATGTTGCATATAGGAATGAGGGTTTATTAAATATAATGCTAATAAATCAGAAAGGCGATAAGGCATATTTTAGTAAAAGATTAAATTTTGGAGGGTAAAAAATGTTACAAATATATTTTATGTCTGTTTTACTTAATATCTTGGGGGGGATAGTACTAGCGTTTCCAATTTTGGGAGAACGATTTAAATGCTTAATCATCTTTGAAGAATTTGTAAATCTAGTTAACAATAACAAAAATGCAAGGAGCATTTTCGGCACAATATTTTTAGTAACTAGTATCTTTGAAATAATCATGCCTTATGATCTGCCAATAATTGGGAATTTGCTTCCTACTATCAGTTTATTTTTTATTGGTTTTATCTTTTTCTTAAGCCAAAAAATGCCCATAAACCTTCAAAACAACAAAGAATATGGGAAATTTAAATCTTTCATTGAAAGCAATAAAAAATTAATAGGAATTTTAGCATTAATTATTGGAACAATTCATTTTCTCGTGCCAAAGGTACCTTTTCTTTAAAATCTAACTTACAGCATGCAATTCCAACTACAGTTCCAAAATTGAACAGAACAAAAATTTTTTAATGTCAATCTCACTAATGCATAATATACTATAATATACAAAATGACCAAACATAAAGAAATCATCATAAACCTTCAAAATCTAAACCATAATTTAACCTCAATAAAAAACCATATTCAAAAAAGAGAATTAGTAGCCACACTCAAAAGCGATGCTTATGGACACGGACTTATTCAAACATTCAAATTCTTAAAAGAAAAAGGGGTAAATTATTTTGGCCTCTTTTGGATAGATGATGCTTTAAAGCTTAAAAAAATAGATAAAAATGTAAACATACTGCTCTACATTAACACAGACAAAAATGCAATAAAAAATTTAGTTAAGTTCAATATCACACCTTTTGTTGCTGACTCTCAATACTTATCACTAATAGAACAAGAATGTAGGAAACAAAATAAAAAAATTAAGGCTCACTTAAAAGTTGATGTCGGAATGAACAGATATGGCATTAAAATAGAAGATGCTCTTAATCTAGCAATTCAAATTCAAAATTCAAAATCAATAGAATTTGAAGGAATTTGTACACATTTACCAACAACAGAAAATACAAAAATTACCCAAACACAAATCGAAAAATTTGTTTATTTCATAAATAAACTTAAAAGCAAAAATATAAATCCAAAATTTATTCATGCTTCCAACTCAGAACATATAGCAAACTACAAAATAAGCGAAAAATTTAACATGGTAAGACCAGGACTTATTTTATATGGATATCATCCAAATCCAAACATCTCAAACAACAATTTACAACTTAAACCTGTACTAAACTTATATTCAAAAATCATATTTCTTAAAAATATAAAAAAGGGAGAACAAATATCATACTCGGGGCTTTTTACCGCAAAAGAAGATATGCAAATCGGACTTATACCAGTTGGATATTTTGACGGAATTCCACAAAATACATCTAACAATTTTTATTGCATAATAAGAGATAGAAAATGCTTCATTAAAGGAAAAATCTGTATGAATATTTCAATCATAGAAATACCCAAAGATCTAAAAATCAACATAGGAGAAAAGGTAGAAATCATTTCTGAAAGATTAAGCTTAGATATACTTAGCAAGGAATCTGGCATAAGCAAATACGAAATACTTTGTTCCATTGGAAAACACGAGAAGAAAAAATATTTATATTAAATTACCTAAAGAATTAAATTTTTGAAAATCAACTAAATTACCTTTACTATCATAAATCCATTTATAAACCGAAATACCCCCAATATTATCCCTCAGTCTTAAATCTGGACCATGATGTGTCTTTTTTGAAATCTTGCCAAACTTATTATACTCATATTTATACATACTAACGCCATGAATATCATCTTGTAACTGTCCTAGACTACCAAAATTTTTCTGACTAATAAGTCTATTTTGTTTATCATATTCATAAGCATACTCAAAAATAGCACTCCGATCTGCAACCAAAACCCCACTCTTAGAATAATTACTCTTTAAGATCACATTGCCATTAACATCATATGCAAACTTATATCTAAAAACACCCGCAGCATCATCTATAGGATTATCAAAATCTCCATAATGCTCTTGGGACTTAAGAAGGCCATCTTCATTATAAGTATATTTATAAATCATCACTCCATTAGAATCACTAATTAAATTAAAATTTTTATCAAAGAAAAGACTTTCAATTAAATAAAATTTATTATCATACTTATAACTATAAACCGCAATACCTTTAAAATCATCCATTATTTCACATTTTTCTTCATAACTAGCAGGAATATCACTATTATATTTTTGATTTATTTTGTTACTATAGTTTATTACCCTTTTCTCATTATTTTGCAGATAAAAAATGGCTTTTCTCATGGCATAACCATTCTGACTAACAGTTAAATTATTATTAGTATCATAATTATACTCCTTATAAAAATAATCCTTTTCTTTTAAATTATACTCATATCTATATATTGCTACATTATTCTCATCGGGGGTCAAGTTATTTTTAATATCATAATTTAAAACTTCAATGAGCTTGCCATCAAAATCATAACGATATGTCTTTGTTGCAACAGAAAAAGGGTTTGCATACAAATAAGATACCTGATCTAAATACTCTTCTTTTACAATATTATGTGCACTATCGTAAGTCAACCTAAAACCATATATTCCATTTTTAGCCTTTATATTATAATTGTTATCATCGTAATATAAAACTGTTTTTGTACGATCAGAATCATTATAAATAACTTTAGTATAATAAACATCATTTAAATCCTTAATTTGAAAACCAACCTCACTAAACCTATAAACATAAAAACTCCTATCATCATTATAAATAAAATGGTAATAAGCAACTCCATACTTATCCCTTATAATCTCATTAGATTTATTATAATTAAAAATACTCTTAGGACTGCCATTTGGAAAGTATTCTATTTGTTCAACATAAACATCTTTTGAATTCTTAGCAGAAAAACCTCCATTTAAAAATAATCTTCTCTCTATATCCTCAGAATGTTTTATTTTGATCTGACTTACACCGAAAAAAGAAGGCATTAAAATACTAAGTTTGCCAATATAATCAACAAATACAAGCTTACCACCATCATAAGTAAATTTATATCCACATTCTTCCTCCGCATCTTCCTTACTGATCTCATATTTCCCAATTATTCTATAATTAATATCATAATCAACAAACCTGTAGTAAATTTCTTCTGAAAAAAGAGAATAAGCCACAAAAAACATCACCAAAAACATAATCATTCCTTGATCAATCAACCTTATTTTGATAAATTTATTATACAATAAATTAGTACAGGAGTTTAAGATGGCAAAAATCTCGAAAAATGCTCAAAGAAGTGGTTCTAAAGAGTTACTAAGCAAGTGGGGCGGAAAAATTATAATGAAATCTAAATTTGAAAATGGCAAAATAAAACACTATGCTGAATGCCAAGCCTCAAAAAATACAGCAAGAAGACCTAAAGATTTATTTTAAAATTTATTTTTTATTGAGTTTATCTTCAAATTTCATCCAAGCCTCATCTTGCTCGCTTTTAGTATAGGTTCGGCTTAAGGCCTGTCCCTTAGAGGCTCCCTTGCCCTTTTTAGCATAGGAATTCCTAATTTGTTCTCTTAACTCTTCCCTTTGCTTTCGTCTTTTATCCAGCTGTCTTTTCACTCTCTCACCTGGATCAAAAAGCCCAGCATGATCTTTAGCCATAGGCTTAGAATTCAACCTAGATAAAGCCTCTTTATAGCTCTGCTGCTTCCCTGTTAAGAATAACAAAAGCCTCTTTAACAAAGGCAGATCCCTATAAGCAGAATTTAAAATCTTAGACAAGTCCACTTTATAAATCCTATAAAGTGGTAAAAATGTATTACTATTCTTAAAATACTTTGCAGCTTCAGTTTTTATTATATCCTTAAGATGAGTCTGAATATTTTGTGTCTTAGAAACTCGTCTATAATGCGAAACAATAAAATCAAGAAATACAGCCTTATTTTTTAAGCAATAATTATTTATATCATAATTAGCAATGAATTCAATCAACGTTTTCTCAAGACCTTCCTCCGTCAGAATAGTAGAAGAATTCTTTCCGTTACTCAGCATTCTTGTAAATTCATTTTTCAACCTATCCCTAATATCAACTAAAATTTGATCGAATTCTTTTAAAAACATAGAATAAGCACAAGGCTTATATAAATACATACCATGTTTAATGCTAAATATTTTGGGTAATGAAGTATTAATATTGGATTCAAAAAAATATTCATTAGCTATCTTTAAAAAATGCTCAGGATCAGATAATCCTCCAGAATGCTCTTGAAGAATATTTTTAAATTCTTCTATGTTAATAAATCCCGGTTTAAACTCTATTGCTTTTTCAATTGATTTCAAAGTTTCATCAATTTTAATACTTTCTAAATTTCTAGATTCTTCTAAGCTCTTCTCATTAACAATATAAATATTTAATATTTCTAGAAAAGTAAAATAATGTTTAGAAATATTAACGCCCTTCTTATTTAAGATCTCGTCTTTATTTTCTAAAATCCCTAAAAGAAGATTATAAGCAACTCCAACACCATTGATACCCTCATCCAAAATTCGATCATACTCACTAAGCTTTAAATTTTTAGCTCTCATAAAAACATCTTTAACTATTCTATTAGAAGCAATTCCAAATAAAATTCTCTTCATAAATTCAACAAAATATAAGGCTTGTCCTGAAGGAATTATTAAAGAATTTAGCACAAATATCTTCTTCAATGAAGCATTATCTTGAAAATATTTAAGATTAACATCTGAATTTGAAAGAATGACGAATTCTTTCTCAAAAGCCAATAAATTCTTATCTATATTTCTAACTGTAAGCAAAGTACTAAACAGCTCTATTCCCGCATAATGCTTTAAAAACAAATCCTCGATAGCATAATAATAAAAATCATAACTATTCTCATCTGTTATTATGATCTTATAAGGCATCAATTCTCCATTCGATGTCGCCTGATTAACAATAATCCCTCTCTTAACCTCATAAAGCTTGCGAAATAAAAAATCTAGTTCTCCTTTAAGAGCACGAATTTTAACAGAATAATCTTCGATAAAATTAGCATAATTTATGACATTTTGATTATGCTCCAAAATAATTCTTAAAATCATTTTCTGAGCATCTGAAGAAATCCCTATCTGAGAAATCAAAATATCCAATTCCTTATCGTTTAGATAGAAAATTTCGGGTAACTTTTTCATCTTATACTTCTAATCTCCTCATATGCAAAACAATGATAACATAACATAATAATAGCATATTGACAAATTTAATGAAATTAAAAAACACCAAACAAAAATGAATTATATAAAATATACAAAAATAAAAAAAGAATAGAAGGCCCTCTGCTAAAAACTCCTCTAAACCTCACTATTAACAACAAGATTAAAGATACAGCAAACATAATACTAAAGTCAGCAAAATAAATATCACTCATAAGTACTGGATTTACAAAACTATTACTAGACAAAATAAATCCAATATTAAATATATTGCTTCCAATGATATTACCAAGAGCGATTTCTGACTCCTTTTTAATTACTGCGAAAAGAGAAACAACAATCTCTGGAATGCTGGTTCCAAAGGCTACAAAAACAATTCCAATAACTTTTTCACTAATATTAAAAATATTGTGTGCAATGTATATTGAACTATCTATTAATAACTTTGAGCCTAAATATAAAAAACATATACTTAACAATAAAAGTAAGGTATTTAAAAATAAAAACTTAAACCCATAATCACAATTAAGATTCTCTAAATCTTTTGCAATAGAATTATATTTTTTCTCTTCTCTGTAAAATAAAAATAAATAAGATAAAAATACAATTAAAATCAGCAATGCACTGGTTCTATAATAAGGCACCTTAAAAAAAGACAAAGTACCAAAATCAAAAGAAAGCAATAAAAGAAGAAACATCAATAAAAATAAAATTATAAAAGAAAATTTGAGTCTCTTAAAATCAGTTTCAATCTTTAAAAAAAGCCCTGTTAAAGGAAGTGCAAGTAACATATTAATGATATTACTACCAATGATATTAGAAACAATAATTTCATTCTTACCCTTAAGAGATGCTATTAAACTTGTAAAAAGATCTGGGGCACTTGTTGATAAGGATACTATTACAACACCGATTAAAAGATTAGGAACTTGAAAATAAGCAGCAATGTTAACAGAACTCTTTAAAAGATAATTCCCACCAAGATACAATAAAAATATGCCTAGTATTACATAAAAAAATTGGATATATTCCAAAAAAATCTCCTTTCATAAAAATTAAGAAAAACCTAAAAACTCGCTTAAATTACCCTTAACCATATAGTAAATATTAGATGCATTCCACAAACTAAAGCCATTGCCTAAAGACTCCTTAACCCCTCTTAATTGATGGGAAAAATATTCTAAATAAACTTTTTCACTTACACGACGTTCCGACCCAAGCAAAAAAGCTTGAACATAGGGTCTAATTATAACATTACCTGAAGAAAATACAGAAGCTCTGTTACTCCCTTCCCGATAAATTTTATAAGCCCTGGTAGTATAGTATAACTCATGCTTCAAAAAATCATTAGTATAATGAGAAGGATAAAACATTGGAGAGATAACATCAACATAATCTGCAATCATAGAAATATTTTGACCAATACTATTTGTAATAAACCATCCATTATTTCCGTAAATATCAATAGAAATAGGAATAGAAATACTTTTCCTAGCCATAATTAAAAAAGATTCAAGAGCATCAATTGCTCGCATATTATATTTATTAAATCTTGAGGTTATAAGAGATACAGGCCCATCCGTTGGAAATCTAATATAATCAAACTGAATCTCATTAACTCCAAGAGATTGAATTTCCTTTGCAATAGATAAATTATAATCCCACGTGTCTTGAGAAAAGAGATCTACCCAATGTTCCTTTTGAAGGGATTTAAAAAAATCGCCATGCTTAACTTTCACAATGTTTGCCCAAGGCTGATTGGTCTTTTTATTCCAAAGAGCATATTCACAATTATTATAAAAATAAAGCTTCGAATCTTTAAACACAACAACCCTAGCAATAACATATATTCCAAGTTCCTTTGCTTTATTTAAGATATAAGGCACATCTATCAAATTTTTAACAGCCTTCATCTTGTTAGGCAAAGCCAATTTACTTAAATAGGTTAAAATACCGCTATCATCTTTAAAATCAATAATAACAGCATTCATGCCTAATCTCTTTATAAACTCAAATCTCTCATCAATAGCTGTTTTGTTCCGAAGAGTGTAAGCCGTTAAATAAATTGAACCCTTATTAGAAGCAAGATTCATCCTTTTTAACTTTTCAAGAGTATCTTCCCCATAAACAGAAAAATGACCATCAAAAGTCCATTTACCATTAACATAGGAATAAAAATGATTATCATAAGTTCTAACTAAAAGTTTTTCCATCTTTGCATCCGACAAATCAATAATACGCACTATCTGTTTTTTAAAGGGAAAAGTTAACTGCTTCACAACCCCTAAAGCTGTATTAATTAAAATAATATCTCCATAAATTCCATAGGAACAATACAACTCATTTGTATTGTTCCTTGAAAACTCTATTGCACTAATCATATCATAATAACCAGCACCCAGATATATTTTAGCAATTAAAGAATTTAGACTTTTAAAAGTTAAATTATCATTAACGCTTAAATAAAGTCCACTATTAGAAGTACCAATAGCAATATGCTTATATTCTCCTCGAGATAATGCGCTTGATGTAATGTAAGAATTTTTATTAAATTTTTCATTGCTAACTAATTTTATGAAACTTTTAAAATAATTATGAGAAACATAAACAGAATCACCAGTCGTTAAAAGGGAATTTGGGGAATAAAACTCCTCATAAACAGAAGTTATTCTCTTAGGCACAGGCTTTACAAAAGGATATACCCACCTAGTCTCTAACCCCTTAGGTTCAACCTTAAATATCGTATTATTATGCTTCTTATATAAAGCACCTTTATGGATAAAAAATAAATCACCCTTTTTAAAATACCTAGTCTCGTCTAATGAATACAAATGAAAACACAAAAAAAAATAAGAAAATAACAAGCAAATTATATACAAAAACATTATACATGCATTAAGCTTCATATAAATAACATCCAACCTTTTTAAAATAAATTAAAACCAAATATTATTTTAACAAATTATTGAAGTTACTATTAAGTTCTTCCATAAAGTTTTGTAATGTTACTTATCTTTTTGCTTAAATCAACACTCAAATCACTACTCAGTATCCTAAAATTGTCAAGCATTGTATCAGGCATATTCATCCTAAAATCAGCTATCAAATCAAGATAATCTTTCATTGGAATTATTACACTATTTGCAACACTAGCCATTGCACCTCTTATCATATCCCAAACAACAGCATCCTCACTAGTATTGAAATAATCAAAAATATATTTTTTATGCTTATTATCAATAGAACTAACAAATTCACGAATAGTATTATTCTCATGACTACCTGTATAGACAACACAATTTCTTATATAATTATGGGGAAGATATAGATTATTAGAATCAAAATCAAATGCAAATTGCATTACCCTAGTTCCAGGAAAACTAAAATAATCTCTTAACCTAAATGTATCTCCACGATCTTTTACAAGGTCTTCGACCCAAATTTCTAAATTATTAATCTCATTTAGAACATGTTTAAAAAAATCTTTCCCGGGACATTTCACCCATCGTCCACTCAATGCCGGAGATTCTTCTACAGCAACCTCCCAAGTTGATACAAATCCTCTAAAATAGTCGATTCTAATAATATCTACATATTTACGTAGAAAATCAATACGATTAACCCACCATACATAATCATCTTTTCTTAAAGCCTTCCAATTATAAGCTGCATTGTCCCAAAGATATTCTTTCCTAGACAAGCAACCAGGAGGTACGCCCGTTACCTTATCTTTACTTGCATCAAACTTTAACTTAAAATATTTTTGATGTGCCCAAACATCAGCAGAATCATAAGACACAAAAATGGGAATATCGCTTATTATTTTAATCCCAGCACTATTAGCATATCTTTTTAAAGCTTTAAATTGTGAAAAAAAGAAATATTGTAAAACTTGTTGAATCTCTATCTCAACCTCAAGAGTTTCTCTAAGCTTAGTTAAAGCCTTAGCATCTCTTTTTAAGATTTCTTTACTAAATAAAAGATTAAAAGTTTGTGGAAATTGAAGCTTAGAGTAATACTCTTTAAAAGCAATAAAACTTGCAAAATCTAAAAGCCAGTAAGCAGCGGATTTTTTAAATTTCTCAAATGCATGCATCTCATCAACTGTTGCTCTATGCAAAAAATTCAAAGCAGCATTTCTTAAAACAACTTCCTTAGCTTTTAACTTATCATAATCAATAGATCTATCTTCCAAGCACTCAAGAGTGCTTAAGCTTACATCAATAAACCTATCAATAGCACTTAAATCAATATAATTGATATTACCAGCAAATGCAGAATAACTTGAATAAGGAAATTCTATAAAATTAGAAGGTGAATAAGGCAATATTTGCCAATAACTTTGTGATGAAGCTACAAGAAAATCTATAAATTTATATGCCCCCTTTCCTAAATCACCAATACCATACTTAGATGGCAGGGAACTAATATTTAGCAAAATTCCACTTTTTCTTTTCATTTTTTATACCTCAAAACAATTGACTATTTAATTAATTTCGTAAAATAACTATACATATACAATCATTATAACTAAAATGTAAAACTCACAAAGCATTATTAAAAAGATTTAACGAAATATTTCATAAAAAATATTATCTCAATTATGATATAATTCGTTAAATGAATGTTAAAGCTGTCATATTATTATTTTTAACAAACACTCTAGCATTTTCAGCTGAAATATTAGAATTTAAATACACTAAAGGATCTAAATTCAGAATAGAAACTACAGATAATCAAGAAATCTATCTCAATGGAATACTTAATTCAAAAACCAAGACTAATATCCAAGTCTCAAGCGAAGTAAAAGATGTCAAATATGACTTTGCAGATATTAAATCTTACTTTAGAGTGTTAAAAAGAGATAATGAGAGCGACGTTTACTTACTTAAAGAAGAATTTGAAGGGAATTTCAGTATAAATAAACAAGGCGAATATAAGATTAATAATGATCAAAAAAGACCTTCTGTTAGAGGCATTCCAAGATTCCCAAAAACACCCATAAAAGTAAACGAAACTTGGACATATCCAGCCGAAGAATATATCCAAGCATCTGAGATTTCAAAAGAAATAAAAGATTTTGTTACAAAATTTGATGTAAATTATGTGTATAAAGGCAAAGAAAAAATAGACGATAAATATTACGACATAATTCACTCAAATTATGAGTCTAAATATAGTGTAAAAAACATATTATTCTCTCAAAAGGTCAATCAAATAATCTATTTTGATTCAAAATCAGGAAACACATATAAATATAACGATACATATGTATTTCAAATGAAAAACGGCAACAATAATATCAAAATGATTGGAAACTCATCTGGAAAAATAATCTCTATTGAGCTGCCAAATGACAACACAATAGAGAATGAAGTGAAAGAATATATTAGCACAAAACAAATAGACTCTATTAAAATAGAGAAAAATGAAAATGGCATCAAATTAAGCTTAGATATTGAATTCTACCCTGATTCTTTTCAAATCATTCAAAAAGAATATAGCAAGCTAAAACACATAGCCAATTTATTAGAAAAGTTTAAAAATAACAATATTCTAATAGAAGGACATACAGCAAAGTTTGAAACAGAACAAGCAATGCAAGAACTATCTGAAAAAAGAGCTCATTCAATTGGAAACTACTTATTAAAAATGAAAGTAAAGAACAAAAACCAAATATTTTTTAAAGGATGGGGTGCTAAAAAACCTAAGTATGCAAGCTCATCTCCTCTAGCATCAAAAAATCGAAGAGTAGAAATTACAATTCTAAACAATTAAATATTAAACTGATCGTCTGCTCTTCTTTTCCTTTTTGGTTTGACAACTTATACACAAAAACGCATAAGGAATAGCTTCAAGTCTCTCTCTTGCAATATTCTTATCACAAGCCAAACAATTACCATAAGTATTTTGGGAAATTCGATAAAGTGCCTGATTTATTAAATGAAGCTTCTTTTTCTCGACTGAACTTAAAGCTTCAAGATTATTGCCATCCATATTGTCAAATGCAATATCAATTATATCCTTTAGATGCATATCATTATTAATGATCTCTCTTTTACTATCCTCAACAGATCTTATAGAATTTAGAATTTCTTTTTTTGATTCTAAAAGAAAATTGTGCATCTTTTCAATAAATTCATGCTCAAAATTACTTTTCTGCATGATATTACCTCCTATAATAAATTACAATTTTTAAAAAACTCCGTGTAATTATATAAACAATCCCATGCAATGTAAACTAGTACATTAATTTTTGGCAAAAAATAATTGCAATGATGGTCTTAATTGTGTACAATTTATTCTGTTACACAATTAACAAGGAGGCATTTTGAACACTAAAGAAGAAGCCATTGAAACTGAAGGTATTGTTAAAGAATCTCTTCCTAACACAATGTTTAGGGTAGAACTTAAAAATGGGCATGTAGTTCTAGCACACCTATCTGGAAAAATGAGAAAACATTTTATAAAAATAGTTCCTGGAGATAAAGTGAAAGTTGAGTTATCGCCTTATGATCTTACAAAAGGAAGAATAGTATATAGAGAGAAATAAATACTTATATAAAGATAATTTAAATAAATTAAGAGATTAACTCTGCCTTATATCAAATTATCTTTAACAGAAACAATAAAGTTTTTATGAACCCATCCCTGAAGTCCATGATTTGTTTGAATAAGAACAAAGTCATCTTTTCTATTAAGTACGTAAACACTTATATTTCCTTTTAAAAATCGCCAGCTTCTTGAAAAATTATCAGGAACTTTATAAAGAGAAACTAGATCCCCTCTAATAATTCCAATTTCAGATTGCTGATCAACATAAAAGTAATATGTTTGAAACAATGTAAAACACGTTACAGATAAAAGCAAGAATAAAATAATTTTCTTTAAGTTTTTTGCATAAAATTTATAAGAAATAATCACTACTAAAACATTTATTAAAATTAAACTAATAATAAAGAAAATATTAGACAAAGTGAAACTATTGTTTCGAATATTCTCATTAATTCCATTCTTAGTCTCAATAAAATCAATCACCTTGTAAAAGGTATCATTACTTGGTGATGCAAAAAACGATTTATAAGCCGAATAAATTGCATCAAAATATCTATCCATTTTACTTAAAATAAGAGCTCTATTTAACCACAGTCCTGAGTAACTTGGATTCTTTTTAAGAATATTATCAACTTTATTAAGAGCATCATCATAATTTTTTGATTTATAATCCTCAATCAAATCATTTATATTGTCCTCTGACAAAGAACCATCGTTTATAGCATTAAGACTAACAGCAAGGGTTAATATTAAAATAACAAGCCCACAACCTGATGCAATAAAGAATTTTTTATATTTAATAAAAATAGCTAAAGAGAATAAAATTCCTGGTATCAAAATTAAGTAATAAGCAGGCACAAAGAATAAAAAAGTTTTATTCTTATACTTTAAAATATCATGGTACGAAAGCAAACTCAAATCTGAGAATAACTCTTGACGAGAATCATTACTCTTTTTAAATTCTCCAGAATATTCATATTTAAGTCGTTTACCCTCAAGTTTATAAACCTTTCCATCATCAGGATCTAAATAAGTAAAATCACCAATATTTAAGAATAAACTACCCTTATGATCTGGCTTAAGAGTATATATCTTAGATATGCTACCCTTATACCCATATTTTGAAGGTTCAAAATTATAATTTTTTTTATTATAAATAACTTTAGAGTTATAAGTCTCAATTTCTGGGAAACGGATATGTGGCAGATTTCCTTGTCCTGTAATTTTTATTAAAATAGTAAAAGTATCTTGATTAATTAAAGTTGAATTGGGAAATTCATAGTCAATTTTAAAAGTCCCAACGGCTAAAGACTTAACCTCATCAGGTATTGGTTTAACTTTCAAAGAAATACCAGGACTCATACGGGCAATATTTTCACCTATATTAAAAGAAACACTGGGAATAACAACTCCTTTTGAGCCTCTAAGAGGAGTTAAAATAAAATTATAAAGAGGTACATCCAAGATCTCTTTACTATTAAAAGTCCTATACTTAATATTTTCAAATATAGGGGTCCTATCAATCATTGCATCTTTAACAGCGCTAAAAGAACTAGCAATAGACTTCAAACTGTTATTCACAAGCCAATTGGAACGCAAAACAAATCCAACACTCTGATACTCATAAATTTCTTCTCTATCAAAATCCCAATATAATTTGACTGGCAAACCAAAGGACTGAAACTCATCTTTTCTTAAAATAACCACTTCAAACTCTGAACTTAAATAAACTTCATCATGATAAGTCACTTTTAATGGAGGAATCTTAACAAATCCCGGTTTATCAAAATCATATTCAATCTTTATTTCTGTAACTAAATTATCTCCATCTGGCACCTTAGATATTGAGGCAATCTCAGTGTTTTCATTTATATCTTTACTTATTTTAAACTTTAATGACTCTTCATCAATATCTTGAGGTAGATTTAATCTAATAACGTGAACAACCTTAGAACCTTGAAGCACCTTAGTTGATACCAAATAATCGGTACCAGACAAAGAATAAATTTTAAAATTTATAAAAAACAAAACTAAAAATATTACCAATCTTCTCGTGAAGATACAGTTTTTTCTTCTACGCTCGTTACCCATAAAACCCTCTCAAGACCTTCAATATACCTTAAAAAATTTTCATTATTCTCAATAAAATTTTGACTTCTATTAACACTTAAATTATTTAAATCATCTGGAATCGTTCTTTTCTTAATTATTGCAAGTTCAAGATTATATTTAGCATTATAACTTGCAGGATTGATCCTTAAAGCTTCTTTAAATGCCATTTCTGCTTTCCGATAAAGTCCTTGATTATAGTATATTATTCCCTCATTATAGTTTATATTAAAATTCAAAAAAAAATCATTATCTCTTTTTGCATACGAAAACATCCGAAGAGAACTTTCATACTCTCCTAAAGAATAATACACAATTCCAAGATTATAATAACCCCACGCAGCACCATGCTTATCATCTACAAGATTATAATAAGTAGAAATCGCGCCCTGATAATCACCTCTAATGTACTCATAATTGCCAATGGCCATAAGAGACATAGCCCTAATATTAGAACAAGATAAAAAAAACGTAAACATCAAACTCATTAACAAACAAATTAAAAAGTTTCGTCCCATTTGATAACCTTAACAAATACATACAATACTATAAATAAAAAAGAAATGGCTAAGAAAATCTTATATCTTAGAATACCAATAAGCAAGATATCACTTGAACTTTTTTTCATCATATCATTCCTTATCTCATTAATAACATAATTAGTTCCTTTCAAATATAAATTATAATAAGAACCCTTAAGAGAAGACGTTAGAAGATACAAATTATCCTCATTAAGCATGGATTTTACTATATTGCCGTCTTTATCTTTAACGCTTAAATTATTATCAATCAAAGGAGATGGCTTATTACTTCCAATCCCAACTACAAAGCTTGTAACATTAAATGCATCAACTAAATTAGGAAAACTATAATAATTATTCTCGCCCCATTCATCTCCATCTGTCAAAATTATCAAAAAATTATAATAAGAATTATCTTTTATCCCCCGTATGGCACTAAAAACTCCCTCACCTAAAAAGCTGCCAGGAGAACTTATTAACCCAGGCTCAATATAATTTAATATCTTATGCAAGCTAGCTTTATCCTTAGAAAATGGCAACACTAACAAAGACTTACCTTTAAAAATAGTAAGCGAACACTCAGCATTCTCAAAATTATTTAAAACCAAACTAATAAAATTCTTAGCACTCTCAAGTCTGTTAATCGATTTGCCCTCATCAAAGGTTAACATACTACGAGAAATATCAAAAACAAAAGATATCCTTAGATTTGCTCTCTCATCCTCAGTAGCTTTTTGCCCCCAAGAAATATCCAAGATAGAAACAATTAAAGAAACTAAACTCAATATAAAAAAGAAAATCATAAGAATTTTCTTTATATAATAATTTTTAATATAAGCATTATTAACATACATAAGACTTAAAGTTTTAAAAAATGGAAGTGATTTTCTAAAATTATAAACATATACAAAAAGAACTAAAAATAAAATTATAAACAAGTAAAAAGCATAATAATTGCCTATGCTCATAACACCTCTTTTAAAAAGACTTTAGAAAAAATAAAATAAAGAATTAATAAACAAAATATTATCAATAGAAATTCATTATAAACATCATCATTATCTACCGTAATTCTAACCTTTCTCTCCACATTTTCCTTTTTCGAAAAATCCTGGATTGCAAGTTTAAATGAAAAATCATCACTTACAGAATAAAAAAGCCCTCCTGTCTTACTTGCAATCTCAAGAAGCATACTAGGATCATAAACCTCTCTTAAGGTACCTTGATAAAACTTGCCAGATCTCAATTTAAACCCAACACTAAGCTCTTCACCGCTACCAATTCCAATAGAATAAATTTTAACATTTAATCCTTGAGCAAGATTTATTACCTGATCCTTATAAACTTCATCTGAATTCACTACACCATCTGTTAAAACAATCACTGATCTCTTAGGTGCTTCAGAATGCTTTAAATGAGAGAGAGCAATGGAAACCCCAAGTCCCAAAGCAGAACCATTTCCAAGATCCATAATATAAATATCATCTAACTTCCTAGAAAAAAAATCTCTATCAATTGTAAGTGGAACTATTAAGGAAGCCTCTTTTGCAAAAGCTACTAAACCAATATTGTCATTTTCTCTTTGATAAGCAAAATATTTAATCAATTCTTTTGCAAATTCAAATCTATTTTTAGATGAAAATTCAATAGCGCCCATGCTGGGAGATATATCCAGCACAATAACAATATCAGCTCCATTACTAAGATAAGTCATTTTTTTCTTCGAAATAGAAGGGCCTGCTAAGGTTAAGATCATAACTACTATCGCCAAATAAAAGAAAGTGTAAGTTAGGAAATATAACAAATTCAATCCATAATCCCTTAATTTTATAGAACCAAAATTTCCATAAACAGATATTGGAAATTTAACTTTTCCTCCTCTACGCTTAAAAAAATGGCTAAAATAAATTATTACTGGAAGAATTACAAGTAAAAATAAATATAAAGGCTCATTGAATGTTAACATTATCACCTCTATTAAATTCTTCAAAATTAAAAGCCGCTTCCCTTAAATCATCTAAAACAAACGACAGATTTCCACCTGATAAATTAATCCCACTAAACTTGCTAAAATCAGAGAGTCTAAGCATATTAACAAAAGTTGAACGAATTTCATAAGGAACATTAAGATTTTGCAAAATTTCAGAAATTTCTGTCGTAGTAATTGCATTAAAATCAAAACCTGTTTTTTTAGATAAATAAACTCTTAAAGACGAATTTAATAAATTATAAAAGACAACCTGTTCTTCATCACTCTTAATATAATTAGATAAAATAATCAATTGTTTCTGAAAAATTCTATAAGGCTTTCTCAAATTATGCTTCATTATTAAAAACACTAATAATTGCTTTATAAGCCTTAAAAATTTAATAAAAAAATAAGGAACTAATATAAGAGCTAAAATAAAAATAACAAAATACGTACTTGTTCCTGGAAGAAAAAGCACCCCCTCTATATCTTGAATCTTAAGAGAATCATCATCTGCAATTAACTTGCTAGTATTTATTCTTATGTTATTAAGAATTAATTTAAAAGATTTATCATTACTTATAATATCTCCAACATAAATGTGTGGAAGAGTATTGCTTCCAACATAAAATGAAACAAAATATATTATTATCTCCCCACTCTCAGGTCTGTAGAGAAGTGAATTAACCTCAACAAACTCATTCTTAATTTCCTCAAACTTGACAGGAACAAATTTTTCATCTTCACCAAGAATTAACAAAAATTTAAGCTCAACAGTATCTCCCACGTAATAACGAGTTGGAATAAAGATCTCATTTTTTATCTCATAAGAGAATAAATCAAAAGACAAAAAAAGCGCAACAAAGACAATTGTATTCTTCAAATACTATTCTCCTTTTTTAAAAGAGCTTTTAATTTCCTAAAAACATCATCTTTCGTACTAATTTCTATAAAATTAATACCTCTCTTTATGCATTCTTTTCTCCATTTGATTTTATCTAGTGTCCAATAATTTTTATAACTATTCAATATCGTTTTACTAAATCCTGAAGCCAAAAAATCCTCACAAGTTTCAATATCTTCATAGGTTAAAACTCCATATTGAGGAAGATTTTCATCAAAAAAATCTGTAAGTCTTATTGCAATAATATTATGACGTTTACTAAGAACGGTTAAAGATTTAAAATAATCATTGGCCTTAAAATCCGAAATAATAATAATTAAAGATCTTTTCTTATAATATTCGGCTGTATTTTTAAACACATAAGTTAAATTACTCCCCCTTTTAAGCTGCCTATTTATTGTCTCATTTAAAATTCGTCCTAAATGCGAATGTCCCTTTCTAGATGAAATAAACTTATCCGTCTCACTTGAAAAAAAAGTTATACCTATCTTATCATTATTAAAAAATGCCATATGAGCAAAAATAGAAACTAACAAATCCTGAATTTCTTTTTTATTAACCAAGCTTCCCAGACTCATTGAAAGAGAATTATCAACGAGCAGATGAAGATTCATTCCCTTATCTTCCTTAAAAACCTTTGAAAATATGCTATCCGTCTTTGAGCTAACGTTCCAATCAATTAATCTAGCATCATCCGTCTCCTCATACGGTCTAAACTCATGAAATTCAAGGCCAAGCCCCTTAAAAATAGAACGATATCCACCAAAATTAAGCTCCAAGAGCATTTTTCTGGAGAAAAATTTTAAAGCTTTTATTTTAGTTTTAGTGCTAGCATTTGATTCATTACTATATTGCATATTAAATTTAAACCCTTAAGGAAGTGCGACAGCTGAGAGAAGTATCTTAATAATATCATCGGTATTCATCTCTTCAACCTCTGCCTCATAAGATGGAGTAATTCTATGCCTTAACACATTATAAGCCACAGCCTTAACATCTTCAGGAAGAACAAACAACCGTCCCTCATAAAGAGCATTAACACGAGCACATTTAAGCAAACTAAGTGATGCCCTAGGAGATGCGCCAAATTCAATATATTTAGCAAATGGATAAGTTTTTTTGTCATTTTCACGAGAAGCTGCTATTAAAGTAACAATATAAAGCATTATCTTATCATCTACCTTAACCTTACCAACTATACGCTTGAGATCTGCTAAAGAATAAGCATTCATTACCTTTGCAACCTTAATATTCTCAAGCCCGCCATCAACTGAAAATATTTTAAGAAGCTTAATTTCATCTTGAATAGAAGGATATTTCACATTCACTTTCAACAAAAACCTATCAAGTTGAGCTTCTGGCAAATTATAAGTTCCCTCTTGTTCAATTGGATTTTGTGTTGCAAGAACAAAGAATGGATCGGGCAGCTTATGTGTTTCATCACCAAGAGTTACCTGACGCTCACTCATTGCCTCAAGAAGTGCTGATTGAACCTTTGCAGGCGCTCTATTAATTTCATCTGCTAAAATAATATTTGAAAATACAGGCCCCTTCCTAACCTTAAAAGTTCCTGTCGTACTCTTATATACCATGTTACCCGTAAGATCAGAAGGCAAAAGATCTGGGGTAAATTGCACTCTCTTAAATCCAAGATCAAGAACATCTGAAACTGTTTGAATCGTCAATGTTTTGGCAAGTCCTGGTACACCTTCAAGCAAGACATGTCCTTCAGTTAAAATTCCCATCAAAATAGCATCTATCATTTCTCTTTGACCAAGAATCCTACTTGCAACTTCTCTTCTAAACTTATTTATTAAACTTAATGCATTCTCTACTTCAGAATCTATTTGAAAACTACTTTTCATACCACTCCTATCGTACTAAATTTTTCATCAAAAATATAATATAAAAGATAAAACGCAAAAATAAAATCACTATTTATAAAGCAAAAGAAAATTCCTCTCTTTAGCGTCACTAATTGCTGATTCTTTTATTTCTATTTTGCTAAACAAGCTTTCAATATGACTAATTTCAAACTTAATCTTATCAAATCTTCCCTTATAAGCCATAATCAAACCCCCATTCTTTAAAATCAATCTCAAAATACTTGCATATTCTCTTATATCCCTAAAAGCCCTGATTGTAATAAATTCATATTTATCTTTCTCATCAGCAACATCACGTTCTAAAACCTTTACATTATCTAACCCAAGTTCTAAACTCATCATCCTTAAAAAAGTAACCTTTTTATTGCTACGTTCCAGAAGAACATATTTCCTAGAATTATCAAAAATAGCCAAGATAATCCCTGGAAATCCTGCTCCACTACCCACATCAAGTACTTGATGTGGATTATTATCTTTAATAATAGGAAATCCAACCACAGAATCTAGAGCATGTAAAAGTACTGCATCAAAGCGCAAATCATTCTTTGATACCAAATTAAACCTACTACCAAATAATAAAACCCTCTTTATATAAAATTTTAACTTATCAATACTTTCTGAAGTAAAGGACACTCCCAAATTTTTCAAAGAAAGTTCAAAATAATTTATCATAAAGCCAAATCAAGCACTACCTTATTTTTAGGATTTGAAAAATGTATAAGTAAAACTTGAATATCCGTATTTCTAACACCAGAAATCCTACTTGCCTGAGCAAGATTAGCTGGCTGAATTCTAGCAAATTTTTCCTTAGCCTCTCTAGATAAACCTTCAATTTCATAATTGAAATCAAGGGGCAATTTAATAAGCTCAAGATTATTCATTTTCCTAATCAAATCTCTTTGTCTATTAATATAACCTTCATACTTAATATCTAACTCAACCTGTTCAAGAATCACTTTTGAAGCATTCAACTTAGGATCTATATTAAGAAGATCACTTAAATTAACATACGGATCCTTTATAATATGATAAAAATCTTTATTTATATGTTTCTTTAACTGCAAAGTGCTAGCTTCCTTTTCCTTAAGACGCCTCTGCCGTAAAAGTTCCTTAATTTCTTCTACTTGCTTCTCCTTGCAAAAATATCTAGAATATTTTTCCTCACTAACAAGTCCAACCTCATATCCCCACCTAATCAACCTCTTATCACTAGTATCGTGTCGCAAATTAAGCCTATGTTCAGCCCTTGAGGTAAACATTCTATAAGGCTCCTTAGTTCCCTTAGTAACAAGGTCGTCAATTAGAACTCCAATATAAGAGCTAGTTCTTGGAAGTATCATTGGATCTTTCCCCTGTAGCCTAAGTGCTGCATTAATTCCAGCCATTATCCCTTGAGCTGCGGCTTCCTCATATCCTGATGATCCATTAGTTTGTCCTGCAACAAAAAGTCCCTTAATCCTTTTAGTTTCAAGACTTGCATATAACTCAATAGGATTAATATAATCATACTCAACAGCATATCCAGGTCTTGTAATAACTGCATTCTCAAGTCCATCAATACTATTGATCAATCTTTTTTGAATATCCTCAGGTAAAGATGAACTTAGCCCATTAAGATACATCTCTTCAGTACTTAATCCTTCAGGTTCAATAAATATTTGATGTTTATCTTTATCTTTGAATTTCACTATCTTATCTTCAATTGAAGGGCAATATCTTGGGCCATTTCCAACAATTTCACCAGAATAAAGCGGAGAGAGATGCATATTATCACTAATTATCTCATGGGTTTTTTTATTAGTATACGTGATATAACAAGAGAGTTGGGCTTTATCTATCTTAGTATTTGAAAAGGAAAAAGGAATAATATCAGAATCTCCAAATTGAATTTCTGTTTTTGCAAAATTTATACTCTTCCTGTGAACCCTCGCAGGAGTACCTGTCTTAAGTCTGCCCATATCAAATCCAAGCTCAAGCAAAATCTTTTCAAGACCACAAGCAGCAGGCTCAGAAATTCTCCCCATACAAGCTCTATATTCACCAATAAATATTTTACCTCTAAGAAAAGTTCCAGTTGTAAGAACTACAACACGAGACGTAAATTTATTACCTCTCTCCGTAATAACACCTTCGATTTTATTTCTCATAGAATTAAGCAAAAAGTCACTAACGGTATCTTGAAAAAGATCAAGATTATCCTGTCTCTCCAATGTTTCTTTTGCCTTAACTTGATATACTAACTTATCAGCCTGCGCACGCGGTGCCTGAACAGCAGGTCCTCGGCTTTTATTTAAAATCCTAAATTGAATCATACTAAAGTCAATAAGGCATCCCATTTCTCCCCCAAGAGCATCAATTTCACGC
Source organism: Borrelia hermsii DAH (assembly GCF_023035675.1). Classification (NCBI taxonomy): domain Bacteria; kingdom Pseudomonadati; phylum Spirochaetota; class Spirochaetia; order Spirochaetales; family Borreliaceae; genus Borrelia; species Borrelia hermsii. The sequence continues at coordinate 180,102 of NZ_CP073136.1, forward strand.
ACCATATTTCCCTTAGCAAGTCCACCAATAGCAGGATTACAAGAAAGTTTACCAATTGTATCTAAATTCTGAGTAATCAAAAGCGTCTTAAAATTTAATCTTGCAAGAGCTAGAGAAGCCTCAATACCAGCATGTCCTCCTCCAATCACAATAGCATCAAAATCCATATCTATTTTCCTAAACAAAAATTCTTAAACATATTGTTAAGTACATCCTCACTAGTAACCTCACCTGTTATTTCTCCTAAAAGATTAATCACCTCATAAACGTCAAATGCCAACATATCATAGCTTATATCTTGTTCTATTTTATTTAACAACTCAATAATTAAAGTATAAGCCTTCTTTAAAAGTTCTACCTGACGACTTGATGATACGATAACATCATAAGCATTAATATCAATATAATCAAAACATGTCAATGACCTTATCTTATCATAAAGAGAATCTATGCCAAATAAAGTCTTGGTACTAATCTTAACTAAATTTGATGAATTGATATTACCTGAATTAAAAAAATCAACTGTCTGGCTATCTTGTTCTAAATCCATCTTATTTAAAACAAAAAGCACTTTAGAATGTCCCATATAAGAATCAATAAATTTTAAATCGTCATTTGTTAATCTTGCACTTAAGTCAATAACATAAAGAACTAAAGATGCTTCCTTGATTAAAGAATTACTCCTAACTATACCCAACTGCTCAACAAAATCACTAGTCTCCCTAAGTCCTGCTGTATCAAAAACGTTAAATAAAATACCATCAAGTTCAAAACTTGCTTGAATGTAATCTCTTGTAGTACCAGCATAAGAAGAAACTATAGCCCTATCTTCTTTCAGTAACAAATTAAAAAGAGAAGATTTCCCAACATTAACAGAACCTGCCAACACCAATGTAATTCCGTGATCTAACTTCCTTGCAGTATCATAAGAATCAATCAACCTCTTAAGTTCATCTCTGCTTTTTGAAATAACATCAAAAGGAATAACAACCTCATATTCATCGGTTTCATAATCAAGATGAACACTAAGTGCTGAGAGAAAATTTAAAATATCTTTTTTGATCAAATCAATCTTAGTAAACAAAGAACCTGAAAGGTTATTAACAGCAAGAGCATGAGTTTTATTGGTTTTAGCAGAAATTAACTCATTTACTGCCTCTGCTTTAGTTAGATCAAGTTTTCCAGCCAAAAAAGAACGAAGAGTAAACTCACCAGGCTCAGCCATTCTAAATCCCACTTTTAAAAAGAAATCTATAATCCTCTTTATACCAATAAGAGAGCCATGAGCCATAACCTCTATTGAATCTTGACCTGTAAAACTTTTGGGGGCTCTATAAAGGCAAACAACAACTTCATCTAATTTTTCACAAGTTTCTTTATCTATTATATATCCATAATGAATCGTATGACCAGGTGCCTCAAGCAGTCGCTTAGGATCTGAGAATATCTTAGAAAATTTATCAATTGAAGAAACTCCACTACTACGAATCACACACAAAGCACTACTAAGAAAAGGTGTAGCAAGTGCAACAATATCATCTTCTCTTTGAAAAAGCTTGCTCATAGACTATAAAAATTATAACATAGCATAAATGGCAAAGACTAACAATAAAAGGAAAAATTCAAAAACACAATACACAACACAATATATAAGATAAACAACTAATTTGTAAATATTATAAATTTCACTTATAATTTGTTCTATAAAGATGAAAATTAAATTAGAAACTGAATTGAAAAATACGCTACAAGAAGAAGTTTTTTTAGTAGAAAAAATATATGATATGTACCTCAATATAAAAAAATATCTTGATGAAAAAAATGAAATGATGTTTAAAGAAACAATAAATAAAACGAACATCTATCTTCACAAATTTAAAGATATAGAGAAAAAGAGAGATGAAATTTGGAAAGAATTTACAGATCATGAAAAATTTAAATCAACTTACATGGCTATAGAAAAACTGTGTTCGGTCTATAAAAAAGAAATATATAATTATTTTCATCGATTAAGAATAGGGGTATTGAATATTCAAAACCTAAATTACTTAATATCAAGCTACGCAGAAACATCACTTGACATTTTAGATCTAATTTTTAAAGATGCTCAAGAAAGTGTAGAAAATATCACCTATAAAAACCCTTATGGGCCAAAAAGCGGAAACTTAAATGAAGCATCCGTTTTAATAAACAAAAAACTTTAATTACTCAAGGAGTTTAAAATGGATTCAACATTCTCAGGAATAGAAATTGGAAAGAAAAGTTTATTTGCACACAAAGATGCTATGAACACAATTGGTCACAACCTAACTAACACCTCAAAACCCGGGTATTCAAGACAGAGAGTTATAATGAAAACTGAAATGCCAATTTATGCTCCTCAATTAAATAGAGCAAACAAAGCCGGTCAACTGGGTCAAGGAATGATGGTGCAATCCATAGAGCGAATAAGAGATGATTTACTTGACATAAGAATAGCTGAAGAATCGCATCGTCTTGGCTATTGGAATTCGAAAGATAAATTTATTTCTCTGCTTGAAAACATATATAATGAACCTGAAGACCAATCAATCAGAAAAAGATTAAATGATTTCTGGGATAGCTGGCAAGATTTATCAAGACAGCCTCAAGGATTGGCTGAAAGAAATATTACCTTAGAACGCGGACAAGCTTTCGCAGAAATAGTAAGAAGTAGATTCCACTCTCTTAATCGAATATACACAATGGCAAATGATGAGGTAAAAATTACAATTGAAGAGATAAATAACTATCTTAGAAATATCAGTGATCTCAATAGGCAAATTGCAAAAGCAATCGCCATGAAAGATCAGCCAAATGATTTAATGGATGAACGAGATTTAATAGTTGATAAACTAAGCAATTTAATTAGTATCTCCATAGAAAATAAGCGCGATCCCAATGAATTTTTAATTCACACAGAAGGTAAACATCTCATTCAAGGTGCAATCGCAAATGAATTCATATTGGAAGCAGCCAATGGGCCCACAAGAACCAAATGGAATATTTTATGGAATAATAGAGAACCTGCCAATATTAATACGGGAAAACTAGGAGCTCTTATTAATGTAAGAGATAACGAAATTAAAAACGAGATTAATGAAATAGATAACATGGCAATTAATATCACAGAGCTTGTAAATGAAGTTCATATCTCAGGACACGGTCTTGATCAAAAAAGTGGGAGAATTTTCTTCGATCAAGAATACAAGCTAACCGATGAGAGTGGACGATATGACAGCAATGGAGATGGTAAGTTTGATTCTGTTCATATATTCAAAATAAACAGTACAAATGAAATTTTCCCAGAAGAAAAGCTAGGATTTTCAGGAATACTAAGATTTCAAGCAATCAATAAAAATGATTTCATAGAAATACCCTACCTTACAACAGACACAGTTCAAGATATAATAAATAAAATAAATAACTCCAACTCACAAGTCACTGCAAGAATCAATGCAGAAGGAAAACTTGAAATTAAGGCAATTAAAGAAGAAGAGAGAGATAGTGCTATCTTTAGAATTAGATACATTGAAGATTCTGGACTATTTTTAACAACTTACACAGGCATTTTAAATGCATCGGGAGCTGAGGGTGCTTATAACTATCAAGACGTTAATACTACTAACCAACTAATAAACACAGCTAGCTACTCAATATCTCCTCTAAAAAATCCAGCCGCATGGCTTAAAGTATCTAAAGAAATTTCAGAAGATCCATCAAAGATTGCATCAGGAATTAGAACTCCAACAAACAATATGCCTATTGGAAACAATGAAACAGCATTACGTATTGCATCTTTTGTAAACTCACAAATCATGATTGGAAAGAACGTAACACTAAACGACTACTTCGCAAACACAACTTCCAATATTGCAATAAAAGGACAAATCGCAGAAATTACAAAAAATAGCCAAGAACAAATACTTAGAAGTCTAACTGATTTAAGATTATCAATATCTGGTGTAAATAAAGATGAAGAACTAGCAAACATGATAGAATTTCAACAATCATTTATTGCCGCAAGTAAATTCATCACCGTTTCTGCAGAATTAATAGATACAATCATAAATAAAATGGGAGTATAATATATGATAAACAGAGTAAGTCATCCTTTGACATATGATAATTTAAAAGCATCTTCAACAGATAAGGAAGTAAAAATAACAAGGCTTTTGGAAAGTCTATACCAAGGTGGCAAAAGAATTACAAGCTTGCGAGATGACCCAACAGGTGTCACTCATGCAATAAGATTAGACAGTGATATATTTAAGCTTAACACCTATGTTAAGAATATCAACAGTGCAAAAGGAAAATTAAGATATATGGAAGGATATTTGCAATCCCTGGCAAATATTTTAACTCGCGCAAAAGAAATAACTGTCCAAGGTGCAAACGGTACATACGAAGCTGATAATAAAAAAATGATAGCAAAAGAAATAAATGCAATACTTGAAGATGTCCTTGCAATAGCAAATGTAAAAGGGGCAGACGGATACAGCATATTTGCAGGAACTAAAATCAATGCTGAAGCATTCAAAATAACTAGAGCAAACAGAATAAACAGACTAACTCAAGATAGATCAGAAACTCAAATAATAAGAGTAGACTACAATGGAAATCAAGCAGAACGAACAACTGAAATATATAATGGAATTTATATCCCAACCAACTATCCTGGAAGCGAAATATTTTTTTCACAAAATCACTACATAACATCATCAAAAAATGTTAATGAATTTATTGTCAAAGAAAACACAAAAATCTATATTGATAACATTGAAATAACATTAACAGCAGGAGATACCGCCGCTGACATTATTGCTAAGATCAATGAATCAGATGCTCCTGTTGAAGCTACTCTTGATCGTGTTTTAAATTCAATAGCCATAAAAACAACGACACCTCATCAAATATGGATAACAGAAGAGGGTTCAACAGTACTACAAGATCTAGGCATTCTTACTCAAAATAATGATACCAAAGAACCTCCTTACAATATTGCAAACAATACTGAAGTTAGAAGTAGAACAATTTTTGATAGTTTAATTGATCTAAGAGATAATCTAGAGGAAAATAGAGAAGAGCTTATTGGGAGCAGAAGTTTAGCAGAAATTGATGAAAGTTTAAATAAAATTTTTGCAACATTAGCTGATCTTGGCACTAAAGAGAACAGACTTGATCTAAGTTATGAGAGGATTAGTAAAGAAATAATGGATATGAAAGATGATATGGTTAAATATACCAATCTTGATGTAACAAAAGCAATAACGGATCTTAACATGACAAGTTTAGCTTATCAGGTATCTTTAGGGGTTTCTGCAAGAATAATGCAAACAACATTATTAGATTTTCTAAAATAAAATGAAAAATGAATTTAGTATAAAATTTAATTTTCCTGATGGAATACTGGGATTTGAAGAGATTAAAGAATTTATAATTAAAGACTCTGAATACAAACCCTTCTCTATCATGCAATCAATAAACGGAGAAATAAATTTTTTAGTAACATCACCCTTTAACTTTTTAGAAAAATATTTGCCAAATATAGAGGAAAAAGATTGGTTAGATGTTCAAGCAGAAAATGAAGATGAAAAAGTCATACTATGTATAATCAACATGCATGTAAAAACCTATAAAGAAATAACGGCCAATTTAAAAGCTCCAATCATATTAAACAAAAAGAAACTAATTGGGAAACAAGCCATATCTACAAATGAAGAGCATTACCTTAGATATAGGGTCTTTAAGGAATAAATATGCTAGTATTATCAAGAAAAGCAAACGAAAGCATCAAAATAGACTCTAACATTGAAATTTCAATATTAGAAATAAAAAAAGACAGTGTTAAAATAGCTATAAAAGCTCCTGAAAATATTAAAATACTTAGATCTGAAATTTATGATATCATCAAAGAAGAAAATAAAAAATCAATCTTACAAGACAAAAATAACATACATAAAATTAAAAATTTATTTGATTATTTTAATAAATAAGAATTAATCTCGGCATCACTAAGTCTTACATAAAAGGGTCCTGATAAAATATCATCGCCCTGCCTGCTTTTTAAATACTTAAACTTACCAAGCTCTGTTAAAACAGTACCAAAAGAACCCATATCGCTGATAATCTTGAATTTATTTTTAAGTTTTTCATAAATAAATTCAATACCATTACCCACAATAACAAATTTTAAGTCAAGGTTATCTAAATACTTAAATAATTCGGACTTGGAAAAACAAAAAATTTTACTGCATAATTTATAATCCCTATAACATCCAAGAAAATACTTACCCGCTGTAAAGCCTAAAGTTAATGCATTTGATCTTGGATTCACTAGTCTTGCAAAAACATCAAAAGTAGGTATATTGACAAAAGGAACTGAAAGGCCTAAAGAGAGTCCCTTAATAAAACTTAAACTAATTCTCAAACCTGTAAAAGAACCAGGACCAGAAGAATTAATAAGTAAATCAAGATTATTAAGATCAATGCCACTTTCTAATACGAAATCATTAAATAATTTTGGAACACTAAGAGCGTAATTAATTTCATCTTTACTCTTAACTATAGAAAAAACCTCACCATTAATTTCGAAATGAATCAACAAAGTTTTATATGAATATTCAATTGCAAGAGTATTCATCGCTAAATTCTAAAATCCTACTAGTATCTTTTATTTTAAATTTTAAAAACATCAATCTATTCTTTGGCAAAACATCAATAATAATCTCTGGCCACTCAATAGCTATTACGGATGACATATCTAAAAGCAGCTCCATTCCACCAATAAGTTCAAATTCATCTAAAATATTTAAACGATACAAATCAATATGATAAAATTTAAAATCCACAAACTCATAGACATTAATAATGTTATAAGTTGGACTTGTAAAATAAGAAATGCCAAGATTTAAAGCCAAACCTTTTAAAAAAGTTGTTTTCCCAGCACCCATATCACCACAAAGACTAAATATCTTACCAATAGGCAAAGGATTAAAAAAAGATTTAGAAAAATCGATCATTTCATCTTCTGTTTTAAAAGATAATATCAAGGAAGCTCACCTTTTATATCAAGATCAATGACATGTCTCTTGATTGCAATCATTAAACTAAGAACAGGATAATTTAGAGAGTCTAAAAAATCAATAGTAATATGTTTTTCACCCAAAGGAGTTGCTTCTATCGTAAATTTCACTTGCTTAGTCTCGCTAGAACCCTCATACTCATAAAAAGCATCAGCAAAATATACGCTCCTATAATATATATGACTATCTTGCTTTCTAATATTATTAAGAGAAATAAATTTCACAACAGTATTCCTTTAAATAAATCCCAAGAAGCCAACATAGGAATATTTTCATTTAGCGCTATTTTCAAAGATGGGACTTTCATTCTTAACTTCTAGTTCGCCTATGCAACTATCCGTTAAAAAAATATTTAAATCCCCAAATTTAATGAGATGTCGCAAAAAATAACTCTAATCCCTATAATTAAACCTCTCAGGAAGTTTTTAATTTTTTATTTCATAAACAATTTTTTTAAAAGTTTCAATATCTTCAATTGCTAAATTAGATAAAATTTTTCTATTAAGTTTAATATTAGACTTTTTCAAACCTTCAAAAAATCTTGAATAAGTAATTCCCATACCCGTTAAAGCAGCAGAAATCCTTACAATCCATAAACTTCTAAAATCTCTCTTACGAGCCTTTCTATCTCTTGTAGCATACATCATGCCTTTACGAAGAGTATCTTTAGCTTTTTTATAGTTACTTTTCTTAGTACCCCAAAAACCCTTAGTTTTCTTTAAGAGCCTCTTTCGCCTTGCAACGTGAACTATCCCGTTCTTAACTCTAGCCATATAATCTCCTTAAATCAAATTTAAGCATAAGGCAATAAGGTCTTGATTCTCTTAGTTTCAGAACTTGAAACCAAACCTGACTTACCCAACTTCCTTCTTCTTTTTGAAGACTTTTTTGTTAAAATATGTCTCAAATTTTGCTTCTTATATTTAACTTTACCTTTTGAAGTAAAAGCATATCTTTTTCTTGCACTTTTACATGTTTTCATTTTTGACATTCACATCTCCTTATTACTTACTTCTTAGACTTAGGTGCAATAACTAAAAACATTGTCTTGCCTTCCATCTTAGCTGGCGACTCTAAAATATAATTAGCATCACCTATCCTTTCAAGAATACCCTCTAAAATTCCATAGCCCAAATGAGTATGAGCAAGTTCACGTCCCCTAAATCTTATAGTAACTTTTACCTTATTGCCTTCTTTAAGGAACCCTAAAATATTTCTATACTTAAAATCAAGATCATGAGTATCTATTTTGGGCTGCATCCTAACTTCTTTAAGTTTAATTATTTTTTGATTTTTTCGTTGCTCTTTTTGACGCTTCCCCTGATGAAATTTATATTTTCCATAATCAATTATCTTGCAAACAGGGGGCAATACATTTGGAGAAACTTCAACCAAATCAAGCTCAGCATCCCTAGCGCATCTCATAGCATCTTCAATTGGCAAAACAGATTGAGTCCCATCATCAAAAATAACCCTCACCTCACGAGCCTTAATCTTATGATTAATTCGCAACTCTTTATCGCCTGATCTTGACCTATCCCTATCCTTACCGGCACTTCTATTTATCATCTAAAAATACTCACTCCTCAAACAGCATTAATCAATAACTAATTTTAATATACCTTCTCTAAAAAGTAAATTCAAAGACATATCTCTTAAACACAATAAGAAAAAGAATTCTTCAAAACTCTAAAAAGTAAAAATTTCATTGATTAATGAATAATTTAAAAGTAAAATTTATTTATTATGAATATATTTTTACTAACAAGCCTACCTTTAGTTTTTAAAATATACATGCTAATAAAACATCCTCAACTAAAGCCAATCAGACAAAGTTATATCAATTCAACATCAATATTACTTGCAATGACCATTTTTTCCTTACTATATCTAACAGAAGAATTCATATTATATAAGAACCTGCTCATAAACTATCAAACAAAATTCAGTCTAGCATATTCAATATTCGTTAAAGAACAAATCTATTACTATGTCTTCCCATTATTTATATTCACATTTTTTTTTACATTCAATCCAAACTCATTGCTTAAAAAAAATCCAATATTTTTAATATACTTTGCATTTGGATTACTACTTTCTAAAAATTTAGCACTCATCATAACAAATAGTAAAGTTTTTGGCACATATGAATATATCAAAATACCGCTTCTACATATATTAGAATTAATATTTACAGCAATGATATGCGAAAAAGGAATACGCCTTCATATAACACAAAACATAAATGGGTATCAATTGATTTTTGTTCCTATCTTAATCTTAGAAGCAATCATCACACTTTTAAAAGTATTAATTTTAATTAACGCACAAATCTATGCTCTAATGATATCAATAATATTGCTAGGAATCATAATCTTGAATAAGAAAACCATTGGAAATGTAAAATAATGCCACATACAATAAAGACTTTTATTATTGCAATGATTTTTACCTTATGTTTCAGTTGTAAAAACAGTAAAATCACAGATAAAAATTTTAGTTATATCATAATTTTTTCCGACGTAACGGAATATTTTTTCAAAATTGAAAATACTCCATTCATACAAGAGGAAACACTCTTTATCAATGAAAAAGATATTGAAATTATTAAAGACAAACTAAATAATGTAAAAAAAATACTCTTAACACATAAATCAAGTAATGACATATTTAATGACATAATTAATGTCAATACAATTAAAAAAAAAACCTTCTATCTCTCTGAAGTAAAGTTTTCATTAAAAAAAGCAATAGATTTTATATTCAATGACCCCTCAATAGACTTAACAACCTCATTAATAATGAAAGACAACACACTAAATCAAGAAGATTCAGAACACTTGGAAAAAAGTGCAAAAGAGCAGAATATAAACATTACCATAATAGATGACAAAAACATTCAGTACTTAAAAAATTTGATTACTCCCAAGATAACAAGTGTACTTCTATTTTCAATGAAGAATAATCGCGTATTTTTAAAAAAATTAGCAGAATCAGCCTTTTTCAAAAAAATAGAATTTATATTGATTGGAAATACTAAAAAAGATTTCAAAGAAGTTAATGCAAAATACATAATCAGCATTAATGAACTTGATTTAATCGAAATAACACAAAACATTAATAAAAATTTTCAATACGAATTCAACATTTATAACAAAACAACATAAATCTGATCATAAACCAACATATACTTACGTAAATTAACAAGTAACAATTGATAAAAAACATTAATTACTGATAAAAAATTATCAAATCAAATCTTTAAATAAATCCTTAAAGTTATCATAAAGCGCAGTTACAACACTATCTACATCACAATTTTTAATTTTTGCTATCTCAAGACATGTATATCCTAAAAAAAGTGGAGCATTAATCTTACCCCTCAAAGGAACTGGAGCTAAAAATGGACTGTCTGTTTCAATTAAGATATCTTTAATATTTAATTTTTTTAAAACTTCCCTTAAAGGCTCTGAATTTTTAAAAGTTAAATTACCTGCAAAAGATATCTTAAATCCAAAATCAATAAATTTTTTAGCATACTCATAAGTACCAGAATAACAATGTAATATTCCCCTACTTATGAAATTGGAAGATTTAATAATATTGTAAATATCATCATAAGCTTCTCTGACATGCAAAATGACAGGTTTTTTATATTTACTAGCCAAATCTAATTGAATACTTAAAGCTTCAATCTGACATCTCTTATTTCCTGCCTTAAGGTAATCAAGACCAATCTCACCAACAGCAACAACGTCTTCCTTTGCTAAAATCCTCTCAATCAATTCAAAATCATCGCTTAAAGCCTTATTTAAAGGATGAATTCCAACTGTTAGTGAAATATTAGGATAAGTATCTAAGAGATGCTTTCTCTCATAAAAATCACTAGGATGCAATCCAACATCAAGAAAATAAGAAAATCCATTTCTAAAACATTCATTAATCAGATAATGAATATCGATAGAATTCTTATTAAGTTCATTAAAATGAACATGAGTGTCTATTAACTTTTTCAAAAAAATAGATCTTTCAAAATCAAGCTTCATGTATCCAGCTTCTTTTTAAGGTTATTAATATAGTCAATAATGGTAACATTCTTCATTCCAAGTTGCAAGAAACTTGACAAAATATCTACAGCATCTCCAATCTGCCCTAATGCCTCATAACACTCAGCAGCATTTACATACAGTATTGAGTTTTTGGGATTGGTTTTTATCAGATTTTTAATAGCTGATAATGCCTCTTCATACTGCCCCTGTTCTTTTTGAAGGAGTGCAAGGCCAAGTATAGCAAACATATCGAAATCAACATCAAGAGCTTTTTTATAATAAATTTGTGCATTATCATACTCTTTCAAGTACCGATACGTATCCCCTACTCTTGTTAAAACTAAATTATTCTTTGAATCCCGCTCTATTATCGTAAGCCAATATTTTAAGGCTTCATGATACTCTTTATTTCCTCTATAGCAATCAGCAAGTCCAAAAATAGCATAAAAATTATTAGGTGAGATTTCCAAAGCTCTTTTAAAAAAATAAATTCCCTTACTAAATTCCTTTAATTTTCTATAACAATTCCCAATCGAAGTTAAAACACGAACATCGATCTTAACCTGATTTATTTCATACATCTTAAGCCAATATTTCAACGCCTCTTTATATTCCTTAAAGTCATAATACAAATGTCCAATACCAACAAGAGCATAATCATTATCAGGCACAAGCTCTAATACTCTTAAGTACGATTGCCTAGATTTTTGAAAATTTTTTAATTTTCTATAAGAAGAAGCAACTCTTGTAAGAACCGTAATATTTTCAGAATCATATTTTAAATATTCTTCCCATACATCTGTAGCCTTCTTATAATCACCTAAACTCCTATAACAATCTCCCAAACCAAAAAGCGCATAATTATTATTTGAATGTTTAGCAAGGCATCTTTGATAATAAATTATAGCTTTATCAAAATTTCTCTTCTTCCTTTCAATGTCTCCAAGTCCAACAAGAGCATAATTATTATCATCATCCTTTTGTAAGATATCATCAAACAATTCTTCTGCTTCAGAAAGTCTCTCTTCTTTTATTAACTGATATCCCCTTTTGGATTTTTCAGTAACATCAAGAAGCTCATTATCAGAAATTTGCGAGATATCCCCAAAATCACATAAAAGTTTCTTGTCTAACATAAATACCCCTTCTTAACTGGTTTATTAAAGACATAACATTCACTTCATATATGCTATTTAAAAAAAACATATAAGTCATATTCATATATAAACATATCAAGATATTAATAAATCTTTAACATCCAATCTCAATAAACATATTATATAAAAAATTAAAAAAATATACTTAATTTTGCATACTTAAACTTATTTATTTGTATTGCAAATAAAGCCTAGTAGATAAAATTCATGGGCAATTATAACAAAAAAAATCAAAAGTAGGATAAAATATTACTACTTTACTAGGAGAAAATTAAGATGTTTTTAGAAAAATTAAGTCCCATTGAAAGCAAAATAAAAATACTTGAAGAAAAATTACAAGACATAAATTTAGTGAAAAACCAAAAAGAATATGCAAAAACAGTAAAAGAATATAACTATCTAGAAAAAATTAAAGCAAAAAAAGATGAATATGAAAACATATTAAGCCAAATCAATGAGAATCAAAAAATTTTGTCCGAAGAAGAAAACTTAGAAATGAAAGAACTCGTAAAACAGGAATTAGCACATTTAAACCTCAAAAAAGATGAAGTTGAACATATGATCAAAATATTACTCTTACACCAAGATGAAAATGACAGTAAAAATATCATTATTGAAATTAGAGCTGGAACAGGAGGAGAAGAAGCTGCACTTTTTGCACATAATCTTTATGAAATGTATACAAAATATTCTGAGAAAAAAAAATGGAAAACAGAGCTTATTAACTTTAATGAAACGGAACTTGGTGGATTTAAAGAAGTAAGTTTTGAAATAAAGGGTAAAGATGTATTTAAAAAATTAAAACATGAAAGCGGGGTACATAGAGTCCAAAGAGTTCCTATAACAGAATCCAATGGAAGACTTCAAACCTCAGCAGCAACTGTTGCTGTGCTGCCTGAAGTTGAAGATACTGACATTGAAATTAATGAAAAAGATTTAAGAATAGATGTTTACAGATCCTCTGGTGCTGGGGGCCAACATGTAAACACAACAGACTCTGCTGTTAGAATTACACATCTACCCACAGGAATCGTGGTACAATGTCAAAATGAAAGAAGTCAGCACAAAAATAAAGATCAGGCTATGAAAATATTAAGAGCCAGACTTTATGAATTTGAAAACCTCAAAAAACAAGAACAACGCTCAAATGACAGAAAGCAACAAGTAGGTTCAGGTGATAGGTCTGAAAGAATTAGAACATACAATTTCCCACAAAATAGAGTAACAGACCATAGGGCAAATATTAGTCTTTATAAACTAGAAGAAATTATGCAAGGAGAACTTGATTTTCTTCTCGACACACTAGCTCTAAAATTTCAAGAACAATCACTAAAAGATAATTCAATTTAATTTCTTCTAATGACAATAAACGAAGCAATAAAGAGTTCAAAACAACATAACTTAAATACTCTTGAGATTTTATTACTACTTGAAAAAATCTTAAAGAATCGAAAAGAATTAATTCTGGCAAATACAAATAAGACTTTAACAAAACAAGAAGAACATAAATTACTGAGTCAAATAAAAAACATAAAATCAGGCACACCCATAAACTACATACTTGGAACAAAGGAATTCATGGGAATCAAGTTTTACATAAACAAACATGTGCTAATTCCTAGAGCAGATACAGAATGCCTAGTAGAAGAAGCTTTAATTCAAATTAAAAAGCACAACTTAAATAGAATCTTAGATTTATGTTGCGGGAGTGGGTGCATTGGATTAACAATTGCATATTATCTTAAGCGCAAAGTAACACTATCAGATATTTCGACTAAAGCCTTAAGGGTATCATTAAGAAACACACAAAGACTAAAATTAGAAAATTATATAGAAATACAACATTCGGATCTGTTAAAATACATAGATAAAGAGTTTGAGCTAATAATCACTAATCCTCCTTATTTAAATAAAGATGAACTAAAAATAAAGGAAAAATTAGCAAAAGAACCAAGAATAGCTCTTTTAGGATTTGGAAGAGATGGGCTTAAGATTCCAAAAAAAATAATAATACAGGCAAAACATAAGCTCACCAAAAATGGCCTCTTAATAGTAGAAATGGCTCCATGGCAAACAAACTCTCTAAAAAAATTTGCAATCCAGGAAGGTTTTGAATATTTGAAAACCATATATGACATTGAAAACAGAGAAAGGGCATTGGTCCTAAGGATAAAGCATGATACAAGTCTATGAAATTGCATACCTACTTAAAATAAATGATATTGATAAACTAAAAAACATTTTTAGAAAAATTGTCAATAATACTTATCAAGATGAGATTCAAAAAAAATTAATATTTAAAGCTCTTGAAATATCAGAACAATTACATTACGGACAATATAGAGAAAGTAAAGAGCCCTACATAATCCATCCAATAATGGTTGCATTATTTCTCATAAAATTTCAACTAGACTTTAAAACAATAATAGCTGGCCTATTGCACGACGTTCTTGAAGATACGAGTGTGAAAAAGGAAGAAATAATTAAAGAATTTGATCAAGAAGTTTTAAGTCTAATTGATGGTGTAACCAAAATTCATGACTTACACAATAAAACAAGAGCAATCAAAGAAGCAAATACCATTTCAAAAATGTTTTTTGCAATGACCCATGATATTAGAATAATAATCATAAAACTTGCAGATAAATTACATAATATGGCAACCCTTTCGCACTTACCTAAAAACAGAAGGGAAAGAATTGCAAGAGACTGTCTTGCCACTTACGTACCAATTGCAGAAAGACTTGGTATTTCATCTCTTAAAATATATCTTGAAGATTTATCATTAAAATATCTTTATCCAAAAGAATATAAAGAAATCAAAAATTTTCTATCCGCAACAAAAATAGAGAGAGAAAAAAAATTATATAAGGGAAAATTGATCATAGAGAAAGAACTTAAAAAAATTGGAATCGATGTCGTAATCACAGTACGCTCTAAACATTTCTACTCAATATTTAGAAAAATGAAAACAAGAAATAATAATATTGCTCAAATATTTGATACCCTGGGAATAAGAATAATTTGTAAAAAACAAAAAGAATGCTACGAAATACTAGAAATCGTACATAAGGTTTGGAAACCAATACCTGGTAGATTAAAAGACTACATAGCAATCCCTAAAGAGAATAAATATCAATCCCTACATACTACCGTCAGAATACCTGAAGACAACCAATTAATTGAAATACAAATTAGAACAGAAGAAATGGACAGAATTGCTAAATATGGTGTTGCTGCTCACTGGCTTTACAAAGAACAAGTTGAATTAAAAGCAGATGATATATCATTTATCAACCGAATCAAAAAATGGCAACAAGAATCAGTTAACAAAAATCAATATTCAATGTACGACATACACAAAGAACTCTTAAACACATTTATATATGTATATACACCGGAAGGAGAAATAGTAGAACTCCCATTTGGCTCAAACTCAATTGACTTTGCGTACACAATACATACAGATATTGGGGATCAAGCACTTTACGCAAAAATCAATGGCAAAATTAGCTCACTAACTAAACCATTGAAAAATGAACAAATTGTTGAAATATTTACCTCTCCAGAAGCAAAACCTGATGTAATTTGGCTAAATAGCGTTAGAACAAAAAAAGCACGCTCAAAAATTCGATCTTGGCTTAATAAAAATGATAATACAATATTTGTAGATAATAATATAATTGCATACCTTATTGGGGAGAATAAGGAACAAAAAAGACTCTTCAGTCTGTTTAAATCTTTAACAAAAGACAAACTAAAAAGTATTACAATAGCCTCTGACTGTAATCCATTAACAGATGAAGACATCATCGGAATAATACAAAAAGACACAATAGTAGTTCACAAAGAACATTGTAAAGAAATAATACATCAGAAAAAAAGCCATCTTGTAGAAGTAGAATGGGAAGCAACACCAACAAGGAAAGTATATCATATTATAATATTTTTAAAGAATTTAAAAGGTCTTTTTAATTATTTAGATAACCTTTTTACAATCTTTGACGTAAGACTTATTAGTGAAAAAATAGAAGATTGCGGGAATGGACATGGAATAATCAACATAATCATATCATCAAATGCCAAAAACGTATCAATGATTCTTACTTCCCTTAAAGAAAATCCCAATGTACTCCAAATAATGCAAGTAGAAGAAGATATAAAAAATTATGATAATTAAGATATTACTCTTAATCTTAATACACGCATTAATTCCACATAAAATAATAAAAGCTGACGAGAGAGAACAATGTAGCAAACAAATAAGAAAACATATTACAAAAATCAATGAATTAAATGGTTCCTTAGAACAAACAAAACGAATAGGCAACATTTATAATTACATAAAGCAATACTTTCTAGAAAATAATATTCAATACAAAGAACACTCACTTCAAGAAATTGGATTTATTGGATACTCACAAAAAACAATTCACGCAAAGATAAAAGGCATAGCAAAAACTAATTATAATATTATTATCCCAATCGAAATACAATACAACTTAAAAAATAACCTAGCAATTGCCATTGCAATCACACTAATAGATAACTTCAAGAATAAAAAGCTCAAAAACAGCCTAAACATTTATTTTATAGAAGACGATTCGCATAAACAAATATCAACAATAAGCAGTAGGTTATTATTAAATAATAATGCTCTCGAGAAAAATACAAATACAATATATTTAATGTTAAATGAAGAGAAAGAAAATAATTTAATAGACTTTAAAAATCAATCAAACATAATAAACTCAAAAACAAATCTAAGCTTTTTAGAAAATTTTATCAAAGCATTTGAAAACAATAAAGTAAACTTTAATGTATCAAAAATAAATGATAAAAATATCAATGAAATATATAACTTGTATTTAAAGGAAGAAATTCCAATTTTAATAATAAGCAACAATAAAGAACAACCATTCTTAACATATGTAAATCATAATAATCTTTGTGGCATTTACAAATCAATTGAAGAGGCAATCAAAGCTCAAAAAAATATCCAAAACGAAAATGCACTGCACTATATTATTATAAATACTCTATTTAAAAAGTGGATAATAAATGAAAATACACTTATAATAATAATATATGCTATTTACAATTTCACTATCTTAATATTCATCACAAGGTTTAAAAAAACTAGTATTATATTTAGAAAAACGAAAGAAAACTACCATAAAATCATAAAACTATTTTTCATATTATTCCTAAGTACATATATTTCTACTCTACTTACAAATAAAATGCTAAAAGCATATGAAAATTTCATAGACTATAACATTATAAATCCAATATATCTAGTAAATTTTTTTCTAACATTATTTAACTTCAATCTTATATCTTACTTCACATATAACTTTAAAATACATTTAACCCTTAAAGAACTCAAATATTTAGCAATATCAATCTCCATAATTGAACTTATTATAGTGTTATATATCAAAATAGAATTTATTTTAACCATAATCTTAAAAAACATATTAATATTCATTATTCCTAATAAAGGAAAAATTTTAAAAAAGATAGTAATAATGTTTATGTGGATAACAAATCTCATGCTAATAACGTCAATACAAACAACCTTAATGATGTCAAAACCGATCGCACTAAGTTATTTCATATCAATCTCACTCTTCTCAGCAATACTTACCAACATTGTAGAACATTTAAAACACAAAACTGCAACAATAAGACAAGAACTTAACAAATCTGAAAAGATTGAATCTATCATTCTTTTTTTAATAATTGCCATTACCATAATATCACACGACATAGAAAAAATTTCAACAATAAAAATAGATCAAATAATAAGCTTTCCAGAAAAAACTAACAAAATTAGCGTAGAATACCTACAAGACAATAGAAATACAATTGAAATCTCAACAAAAGATTTCAATTTAAACTTAGATAAAAATAAAAAACATGCAAAAAAGGAAATTAAAATACAAAAAGACTTAATAGATTTATCTTTTCAAAAAATAGATGTTGCTGAGAGAACTATCTATGAAGTTAAAATTGCCACGAATAAGATTGCAAAGCAAATTCATCTATTCCTAAAAAATGCATCCGAACTTATCATATATCAAAGCAACACACCATACAAAATAGCATCCAACAATATAATATTTACAGTAAATAATATTAAATCAAATACAATAAACATAACTTTTACGATTAAATCTCAAGAAAAAATTCAATATGATGCTTTTGCTTACTTTCATATTGATGAACACCACGTAAAAATATATGATCAGAAAACCAAAAAAGAAGTTAAGAATATTAACATAGATTATTCATACGCAATAAAGTATTCCGGAATACTTCCAAAATCTGCAAAATATGATCAAGATCCCTTTTTTAAACTCCAAAATGATAAGGAAATTGAAAATTTAAAAAATTTTAAGCTAAATTAGTTCTCCAGCCGTTTAAAATCAATTCTCTCCTTTCTCTTTGCATAACTTTGAAAAGCTAAACTTACCAAGTTATCAACCAAAGACTCATAATCAAGTCCATCATGTTCACACATCTTAGAAAACATAGAAATATCTGTAAATCCTGGGATTGTATTTATTTCATTAACATAAATCAAATTAGTATCTTTTTCGATCAAAAAATCAATCCTTGCCATGCCCCTAAGCTCCAAACATTTATAAGTTAAGAATGCATATTCTTTAATGTCTAATAAATGCTTCATGTCAAGACGAGCAGGAATATTAAAGACAACTGAATTTCCAGGAATAGTAGAATACTTAGCATCATAGTCATAAAATACAAAATCCTGTACAACAATTTCACCAGGAGTAAATATTTTAATCTGCTCATTTCCAATAACAGAACATTCAATCTCCCTTACCTTCATAAACTTCTCTACAACAACTGTTAAATCATACTCAAAAGCCTCTTCAATACATTTTTCAATCTGAGTATCATTATATGCAATACTTATCCCAATTGAAGAACCCAGCATAGCCGGCTTAACAATTACAGGATAATTTAAACTTTGTTTTATATCTTTTTTGATTCCTTCTTTATCTAAAAAATAATCATATTTTCTAAACCCAATAAAGGGCACTAATGGAATATTAAAACTCTTAAGCAAAAGCTTACAGAAGTACTTATTAATAGAAATAGCACTCCCCAAAATGCCAGCACCAACACAAGGAATATCCATCATTTTTAAAAATCCCTGAATAGCACCATCCTCACCTGTTCTCCCATGAACAATGGGAAACACAACATCAATTTCAAGATCCTCATCATTTACAAATATCCCACAACCAGGAATTAAACTAATAATGGCAGAACTATCTCTTTTAATTAATTCAGGAGCATCAGGAACGGAATCTAATAAATACCAAATCCCAGTAATTTTATCAATAAAACTTGGATACAAATTATATTTATCAAGCTTCATAAGAGCTGAATAAATCCCATAAGCAGACCTAAGAGAAATTTCATGCTCAAAAGAAACTCCTCCAAATATTAACATAAGATTTTTTTTCATCAAATCAACCCCTATCTCTCAGATTTAAAATAATATCTTTAATGACAGCTTGCTCATCCCAAAAAATACTTCGATCCTCATATATTATTGAGCTTTCATGACCCTTTCCAAGAGTAACTACCAAATCACCAGCATATGCAATATCTACTGCCTTTTCAATTGCGCTTCTCCGATCAGGAATGAAAAATAAATCTTTATTTAAAGTTTTTCCTGAAATTCCTTCTGCAATGTCTCTAATTATTTGCATACTATCCTCACTTCTTGGATCTTCATCACAAAGTATTATTATATCTGAATACCTATCAGCAATTTCTCCTTGCAACTTTCTCTTAAAAGTATCCCTCTCCCCAGCAGAACCAAAAACCGAAATTAATCTATTCTTTGCAAGTCTCTTAAACATAGGAAAAATTTTAAGAAAAGCTCCGGGTGTGTGTGCATAATCAATGATTAAAGAAAAATCCTGCCCAAAATCAACACCTTGCATTCGTCCGCAAAGACCCTCAACATTTACAAGCTTCTCAATAAGTTCTGAAATATGAATATTCATAACTTGACTAACAACAATTAAAGCTGCCATAACATTTTCGACATTGAAACTACCAGTCAAATTAACTCTAGCATCATATTTAACATCTTTATGATAAAATTCAAACTCAATAAAACCCATTTGTTCGTTAATCTTACTTACAAAAAAATCAGCATTTTTGTTCTCTAAACTATACGTATAAACCCTATTAATAGCATTTAAAAAGACAGAAAAATTATTATCATCCATATTGACAATACCAAAACCACCATTAGCATCTGCAGAAGAGAAAAGATTAAGTTTAGCATTCAAATAATGCTGCATCGTACCATGAAATTCAAGATGTTCATGGCTAATATTAGTTAAAACAGCAACAGAGTACGAAATATCAATAAGTCTTGATGTCCTAGCATCAAGACCATGCGAAGTCGATTCAACAATAGCATATTCAACATTATTCTCTACCATTTTACTTAAAACTAAATGAATTTCTGTTGACTCTGGGGTTGACTGTCTATAAGGATTTTTAACTAGAGTTCCACTTCCATCTTCAAAGAATACCGTTGAGATAAAACCAACCTTAACGCCCATAGATTTTAATAGAGTATAGATATAAAAACAAACAGAACTCTTGCCATCAGTTCCTGTAACGCCAATAATTTTCAGCTTTTTTGAAGGCTCATCATAAAAAATATGAGAGAAATTCGACATAAATCTTTTTATATTACAAGCATCAATTTTAATGTATGTTACATTGGGATCATAGGAATCAATATCATTAGTATGAACAATAACATTGCTACCCTGTTGAATTGCTGACTCAATAAATTTTTGACCATCAAAATGAAGTCCTGGAAGAGCAAAAAATACAAAACGAGATAAAACACATCTTGAATCATATGTAAGCCCCAATATTTCTACCTCACAAGACCCTCTAACTTCTTTTATCATATTCTTATCTAACTTAGATAAAATATTATTAAGCATTTTTCTATTCATACTCATAAATTCTACAAAAAACAAACTTATTTTTATAGAAAAATAAAAAAAGAGAATACCTAAACCACAAAAGATTAAAAGAGACTGTTTACAATTTAAATATTTTTTAATAAACTAACTAATGTTTAACGTGGCGCTGTACCCAAGTGGCTAAGGGAAAAGTCTGCAAAACTTTGATTCGCCGGTTCGATTCCGGTCGGCGCCTTGTAAGCCTTAAGTAAAAGCCAGCATAATTTTTTTTCCAAAGACAAACAAAATTAAAGAAAATGATTTAAAGATAAACTAAAATAATAATTATGTTAGAATTAATAATCATATTAACATTTATAATACTATCGGCAATTTTTTCAGCATCAGAAACAGCCTACACATCATTAAGCCTAATCCAACTTCAAGACATAAAGAAAAAAGGCAAGCTAGGAACAGTAGTATACAACTTAGCCCAAGATCCATCAAAACTCGTAACAACAATTCTCATTGGGAATAATATTGCAAATATAGCAGCAAGTGCCCTTACAACAAAATTTGTTCTAGATAAATATGGAAACAATGCACTAGCATTATCAACTGGAATCATAACAATAATAGTGCTTATATTCTCAGAAATATTTCCTAAACAGGTTGCGATTTTAAATAACGAGAGCATAGTTTTATCAACCTCGATCTTACTCAAGATATTAACAATCATATTCACACCAGCAATATACGTAATTAATGGAATAGTCAAAATTTTACTAAGCCTATGCAAAATAAAATCAAGTCAAAAAATGACTAAAGATAGCATAAAAAACATGTTATTTTTAGCCGAAAAATTAGGAATATTAGAAAATGACGACAGAATATTCATGCAAAAAATGTTAAACATAGGAGAAGTCAGAGCCTCTGAAGTTATGACACACCGAACAGAAGTATTCTCACTATCAAGCGCATCAAAATTAAAAGATAAAATTAAATTAATTAAAAAAGAAGGATATTCCAGAATTCCCGTATACAAAGGTCAAAATAGAGAACAAATAATAGGAATTTTAATAACCAAAGACCTAATTGAAATAAGTAAAAAAAAACTTGAAAAAAACATTATTAAATTTGTAAAACCTGCTGTTTTTGTACAGCAAAACAAGAGGATAAAAGATATACTAGATATCATGAGACAAAAACAAAAAATAATGGCAATTGTTATTGACGAATATGGAGGATTTTCAGGAATACTTACAATAGAAGATATAGTAGAGAAGATCTTTGGTGCAATATTTGATGAATATGATTTCGAAGAAAAAAAACAACTTATTACTAAAAAAGATGAAAACATTTACCTAATATCAGGCGAGACCACATTTGATGAGATTGAGGAAACAGTTGGAATAAAAATTCAACATAAAGATTACATAAACACAATTGGAGGATACATCATGGATTTACTTGATAAAATACCCACGAGCGGAGAACAGGTTAATACAGAACATGGGGAATATTTAATAGAGGAAATACAGAACCACAAAATCAAAAAAATAACATTTAAAAAATTTGAAAAGGAATAAAAATGAATAAAAATACTTGGGACATGATCTTGTATTACTTAAAGTCCAACTTAAACACAAAATACGCCCTAAGAAAAATTAAAACATAAAGGACTTAAAAATAAAAATATATGATTTTTTGGAAATAAATAATAAAAAGGAGGAAAAATGTTAAATAACATCTTAAAATTTTTCAATAAAACATATGAATACATGATAATTTTAATTATACTAGTAATTATATTAATAATAACAATTGCAAATATTTTTGTGGTTGGTCCATCTGAGGAAGCCATTGTCCTGCGTCTTGGCAAGTTAAATAGAATACTTGAACCGGGAATACATATAAAAATTCCATTAATTGAAGAAAAAGCAATTGTACCGGTAAAGATCGTACAAGAAGTTAAATTTGGTTTTAATGCAAACAATAATATAGAAGCTAATTTGGATGAAAATGAAGGAATAATTATTACTGGTGACTTGAATATAATTAAAGTTGAATGGCTAGTACAATATAAAATCAGCGATCCATATGCTTTCATGTTTAAAGTAGAAGATCCAGAAAAAACCATAATAGATATTGCAAAATCATCAATGAACAGATTAATTGGGGACAATACTATTTTTGAGATAATTAATGATAATAGGGTTGGTGTTACAGAAGGAGTAAAAGCCTCTATGAATGAAATTATAAAAACATATGATTTAGGAATTGATATTGTGCAAGTACAAATCAGAAATGCTATGCCGCCAAAGGGAAAAGTTTATGAGGCATTTGAAGATGTTAATATTGCAATCCAAGATAAAAATAAATTTGTTAATGAGGGAAGGAAAGAATTTAATCAAATTATCCCAAAAATTAGAGGAGAAGCACTTAAAGTGCTAGAAGAAGCTAAGGGATATAAAGAAAGCAGAATAAATAATGCACTAGCTGATACTGCTATCTTTAATGCAATTCTAAATGCATACATCCAAGATCCAGAAATTACAATAGAGAGAATCTATAACGAAACAATGAGGGAAATTCTTGAAAGCAGAGACAACATTGAAATAATTGACAAAAACTTAAATAATTTCCTTCCATTTAAGGAGGTTAAGTAAGATGAAATACATACTAAGATTTTTATTCTCTATAGCTAAGATTTTAGCTTTTACATTAACATTTGGATTAGTATCGTTAGCCATAATGCAACCACTCTATATTTTAAGAGAAAATGAAATTTCAATTACTACAAGACTTGGTAAAATTGAAAGAACTGAAAACACGGCAGGACTTAAATATAAAATCCCATTTATTGAAAATGTACAAATATTTCCCAAAAATATACTTAGATGGGATGGAGAACCTCAAAGAATTCCAACAGGAGGAGAAGAAAAACAATTAATCTGGATAGATACAACTGCTAGGTGGAAAATTGTAGATGTTAATCAATTCTATACAGCAATCAAAACAATGAACCGAGCTTCCACAATAATCAATGCAGCTATTGAGCCTGCGGTTAGAGGTGTTATTGCCAAGTATCCTTTACTTGAAATTATTAGAAGTTCAAATGATCCAATTCAACGTCTATCTGATGGAATTTTAACACCACAAGACGCTACAGATAATACAACTTACAAGATCACAAAGGGTCGTAAAATAATTGAAAATGAAATAATCGAAGTTTCCAATCAAAATACAAAAGACAATGGAATTGAAATTGTCGATGTTCTGATTAGAAAAATAGGTTATGATCCAAGTTTAATTGACTCTGTACATAATAGAATGATTTCAGAAAGGCAACAAGTTGCAGAAGAACAAAGAAGTACAGGAATTGCCGAGAAAACAGAAATTCTTGGTAGCATTGAGAAAGAAAAGTTAAAGTTATTAAGTGAAGCAAAAGCTGAAGCAGCCAAAATTAAAGCTGAAGGAGACCATGAGGCTGCAAAAATTTATGCAAATGCCTATAGCAAAAATGTTGAATTTTACAAATTTTGGCAAGCACTAGAGAGTTACAAAGCAACTCTTAAAGACAAACGAAAAATATTCTCAACAGATATGGATTTCTTTAAATACTTACATAATAAAAAATAAAAAAATTAATATGAAAAATTCATTTAAAACAGAATCTTAAATGAATAAATATTTAAAGAACAACGCATTAAAATGAGCAAAAAGTAAATTACAAAGAATGGGCCAATATTTAATTATATTGTTGAGCCCATTCTAATAAATACTTAAAATAATGATAATTTCATCAATACTAAACTCTAGTGAAAAATTGTAAAAGATTGAAATAATTATTACTATAAAAAATCATTCTTTATGCACTTCATTATAATATTCTAAAAACTAAAAACAATAGTCACTATGCTTAATAAAAGAAAAAACCAATAAAAAATGATTAATGCAAAAAATTACAAATAATTTTTATTGACAAAAAACCTTGTTTATGAAAGAATTACTTTTGTTAATAAAAATTACGATCTTAAAAAGAAAACCTAGCCACTGTAGCTCAGTTGGTAGAGCATAGGACTGAAAATCCTTGTGTCAGGAGTTCGATTCTCCTCGGTGGCAATATAAGTTAAAAAATTTTGTCTATAACAATGCAGCCAAAATTAAAAAGAGAAAAGATAAACTTTAAGTCTCAACTGTTAAGAGGCTATATAAAAATTATATAATAAGTATAGCTGCATCTCAATTGGTAAAGCATGGGATAAAATCTTTGTCTCACAAATCCAATTATCTTAGACAACAATACTTAAAGCGTTAAGAGGACTCCTAATGATTCTCAAAGAAATAAAAAAAGTAGAAGATTTAACAGAAAAGGATATCATTTTTTCAAAGATTGGAAATTTAGCTAAGCTCAGTACAAGAGTAAATGAAAAAATAATCGAGCTCTTAAATAAAGGCAATGTTTCACATATCCCAGTAATAAATAATCACGAAAATATTCCACATGAAAAGCTAATAAATACAGTTAATGAAGAGCTTCTAAACAATGAAATAAATTTTTTAAAAGAAGAACTAATAGAAGCTTTAAAAGATATCTATAAACCATTTTCAGAAAAAGATAAAATGTTTATAATAGCTGGAAGGAAAACATTAATTAATTTAAATACGCTAATGGAAAGAGAACCTGATCTTATTTACTTCAAGGAAATAATTGAGGGCAGTTTCAAGATTTTACCAAAACATAAAATAATATCTATTCAAAAAATATTACTCAAAATATATGATTATTTTAATTTCCAAAAAATTATAGACAAAGACAATATTAATAACATAAAAACAATACAAAAACTATATCTACACTCAATCAGAAGAGATTATGAATTTTTCAGGGAGCAAGTCAAAACAGAAGGCGACTCTATATTACTACATGCAATTGATACTACGATTTACTTTTTAATAACTATTGCCCAGTTAAATAAAGAAAGGGCAGCAAAAGATGCTCCACGATCAACATTAAAATTTTTCATTGACAAATCGAACTACACAGAATTCACAGAATTCTTCTACGATAATGACATAATACTACAAGCTGCACTTGGAGTATTATTACACCCAATTGGACTCATGCATACCACAATATTACAAAAATTAAGAGAAAAGATTAGTCTTAAAAACAAAGACACAAAAGAACAATATATGTCTAAAATAGAGATTTTAGAGAAAAGTATTAATGTTTCTAAAAATCTATTCAGATTAAGAGAGGATATTTCTGCTATTACAAAAATGATAATAAATGGACAAAAAAGCTATCTTAACATCAAAAATCGTGCAGAGACAACAACAAAAAAATTTACCCATGAACTCATTAGGATTTTTTGCATAATAGATATTTATGATGAAATGGTTAATCCAATAATAATCAAAGAACCCGTTAATCCCCTAGAGGCCATTGAATTTTTAATTAAAAACAGTGAAAAATACTATTGGGCAAAAGACAAACCAGAAGAATATTTAAAAAACAAAAAATTTGACATAGAAATGCTAAAAAATTTTTTAAAAATACTTGCACCATTTGATTGTGGAACAATAGTAGATGCATATACAAAGGATTACGAGGGACCTCTATTTAAAGCAGTCGTTATGAAGTACACAACAGGTATTTTGCCTATTGTGTCCATCATAAAACAAAAGGACAGATCCTATAAAATTGGAGATATACTACTAAACCTTGAATCTAGAGAAATCATCATAAAGGGGCAAAATGGAGACATTAAGAAGAGTCCATTTAAAAACACTGATAAATTTGAATTAAGACACAACATTGAAGAACTTAAAAGTGATGAATTTCAACTCTTAACTTCTATGCAAGATTAATAATCCTACACATAGGGACTAACTTTAAAAAAATCAAGCCTTGAGCCTCCATATTTTCTAGAATCATATTTAGAAAGTCTTAAAATATTGCTGTCCAGATTTTCCCTTGAAGGATAATGAATAATAATTTTTGCATCTTTATTTAAACTTTCATTTTCTGAGATTATCTTAAGCAAATTTTCTTTAAAAGAATAACCAAAAGGCGGATCAAGATAAATAAGGTCATAATACAGATCCCTTTTTTTAAGAAACAATTCAGCCTTTTTGAAACAAAACTTATAAGGTTCACTTACCACCTCAAAATTCTTAATCAAAACACTTTTAGAAGACTTATTATAATCAACAAGATGGGCAAGACTAGCTCCCCTACTTAGAGCCTCAAGGGACATTATTCCCGTACCTGCAAACACATCTAGAAAACTTGATCCTACAATCTGATTAAAAATAATAGAAAAGAATGCTTCCCTAACAATAGCCATCACAGGACGCACACCACCTATTTTAGGAAAAGCAACCTTCCATCCCTTATACTTACCTGCACTTACATGCATAAGGACAAATTCTAAATCATTTTTCAAAAAAATTAAATATTTATGATTTAAATTTTGATATAATTTTATTTAAGAGAGACAAAAAATGAAAGGTATTATCTTAGCAGCAGGGTATGGAACAAGATTCTTACCCATTACAAAAACTATTCCAAAGGAAATGCTACCAATTTTAAACAAACCGTCAATCGATTACATTATTGAAGAATTTACTAGTTCTGGAATCAAAGAAATACTAATAATAACCTCAAGAAGAAAGGGAGCTTTGGATAATTATTTTGATAGAGAAATTGAACTTGAGACTGAATTTGCTAAAAAATATAGAGAAGATTTGCTAAAAAAAATTAAACTTAAAGACATTAATATTAGCTTTATAAGGCAAAATGAAATGATGGGCACAGGTCATGCTTTACTGCAGGTAAAACCCTGGATAGGAACTGAAAGTGTAATAGTTGCATACCCTGATGATTTACATGTTGGATCCCCACCCTTAACAGCACAACTAATAGAATTGCATAAAAAAACTGGAAAAAACATATTATCTGTCATTGAAAATCCCAAAGATATCAACAGATACGGAGTAATAGAATTAAATAAAGACAATATTCATGTCAAAGACATAGTAGAAAAACCAGAAATTGGAAAAGAACCAAGCAATAAAGCATCTATTGGAAGATTCTTATATACCCATGAATTTTTCAAATTTTTAGAAGAAGGGTTTAAACTTCATCAAAAAGGAGAATATCATCATATTTATGCTTTAAAAAAACTCATGTCTGAGAACAAAGTATTATACAAAGAAATAGAAGGAGAAAGACTTGATATAGGTGATATTGGGGGTTATTTAGAAGCAATAATCAAAATTGCAAAACGCAATGATCAATTGCTACAAATCATCAAAGACTCACTAAGGACTAAATGAATATATCAACAAAATGCCAAGAGTTTTATGATGCTCTTAGCATATTAAAAAAATACATACATATAAACATAGAAGAAAAAATTTTAAGATACAGCATTTTATCAAAACTATACAAACTCAACGAAGAAGCAATTAAAGATCTTATCAAAATAAGTCAAGATTATGAACTTAAAAAAAATAAAATAAATATCACACTTGAAGAATATTATTATGAGGAAACACAGGATCAAAAAATAAAGAACTGGATCCTAGCAATAATTAGGGAAAAAAATTTATTACAAATAAAGAAAGAAACAAATCTTATTAGCAAAAGACCTGGAATAACATATAAATTAAACTCTACCAACTTTCTAAAAATAATTGAAATGCAAAATAACAGCAAATACACACAAGAAAAAAAAGAATTATATAAACAATTAATATTAAATTTCTCTAGTAACTTAAAAATAGCAAATCTAGAACCAACAATAGATATACTAATAGCCGTAAAACATAGGAACAAGGAAAAAATTAGATACATAATAAAATACAATCAATCATTTCAAAGATTATTTAAATCAAGCTTAAGAAAAAAACAAAGTAGAGTAATCAAGCTAAAAAAATTACTTATTTTAATCTACTGGCCAGTAGGGTGTCTATCCAAATCACTTTTCAATAAAATTTTAACAAAAAACTATAGATACATAATAGACGAAGTTTTAACCTTAAAGTACGACGAGATTTTAAAATACTTACAAACAATCAAAACTTTAAGTCTTAATGAAATCTTTTACAAAGGATCAAATAAAAATTCTAATTTTAATTACTTTTTCAGTGAATTTACAAAATATACCCCAAACGATTTTCAAAATACTTTAAAAACTTATTTATTTTCACTTGAAAAAACCGCAATAAAACAATACCTAGAATGGTTTTTTAAAGACAAAGTACCAAATAAATGGAAAGATTTTATATTTGCAATTGAATATATTAAAACACATAAACTGCTAAACCTAAATGCAAATATAGAAAATATGATCATAGCAAAATTTAAAGCAGAAGATTTCTTTGTATCTTTTGAAAAGATGAATTTCAACCCATATGAAAGTTCAAAAATATTTCAAAATAAATACATAAAAAAAATATTTCTACAAAATGTAATAAATTACATAAAAAACAATACGACAAAAATAGATACATACGGATGGATTGCATTTTACATCTATGCGGACAAAGATACTAAAACAAAATTCTCAAAAGATATAAAAAACTTTTTTAAGAGCAAAAATTTTGAAATTCAAAATCAAATATTTGTATATTTCCTATCCTTTTATCCAAATATTGATAAAAAACATTTTGAATTCATATCAGAAATAATGATACACCTTGATGAAGATAAAATCACAATACCTCAAGAAATAATAAAAATGCAAAAAACAAGTTCTAACAGGTTAAATTATCGTAAATCATACATTTTCATCCAATCATTAATTTTAAGAACAAGGGTATTTAAGATATTACATAAAAATATTAAACTAGAACTGCTATTTAAATTAGAAGAATTTAAAACTGAAAAACTACTACCTGCCATATGTTATATTATTTGTTATTACAAACCAGATGCACTCAAAGAAGAACAAACAATCTCACCCAAACAAAAAGAAGAAATAATAAAATTCATTACACTTTTCACTAAAGAACAAAATAAATTTGATTTTAAAACACTATGAAATATAGAAATATTTGCTTGAAAGTAATAAAATAGTACTTATAAAAGATATGAAGAAATGTTTATTATCGCTTAAAAATTTGATCATCTTGCTTATTTTACTACTTAATGCAAATTTGGCATACTCTCAAAGATTAATTAAAATTGGACAAGAAGAGATAAAAAATAAAAATTATCTACAAGCAATAAAAATCCTCAGTGAAGCTATTCAAAAATACCCAAAAGTACAAAACGGATATTATTTTTTAGCAATAGCTTATAGAGAAAATAATCAACTAACAGAAGCAGAGGGGGCTCTGCTTGATGGAATTGCAATAGGAGGGGATATTGATTACAAGTTATATTTTGAACTGGGAAACATAATGTTTAAACGAGGTGAAGGTTATTATAATCTAGCAATCAAATATTATTCCAATTCAGTTAAAAATATGCCCAATTATGACAAAGCACTTCTTAACAGAGCAAATTCTTATGTTGAACAAGGAAAAATTAATTTTAAGGAAAAAGATTATAAAAATGCATGGGATTCATACAGTATGGCAATCCATGATTATTCGCAATTTATTACACTAAGATATGAAAGTGAAAAAAAAAATTCTATTCTCCACATGATTGATCTTTTAAGAAATAAAAAAGCCGCTCTTGAAAAACTTGACAAAAGTCTCAAAAACAGAAGTGAACACATTGCCATAGGACAGCAACAAGATCATGGAAACAAAGAACCGCAAATAAATAAAAAAGAGCCTACGGGTAAAGACAAGCCTGCAGATAAAGAACCGCAAATAAATAAAAAAGAGCCTACGGGTAAAGACAAGCCTGCAGATAAAGAACCGCAAATAAATAAAAAAGAGCCTACGGGTAAAGACAAGCCTGCAGATAAAGAACCGCAAATAAATAAAAAAGAGCCTACGGGTAAAGACAAGCCTGCAGATAAAGAACCGCAAATAAAT
Organism: Borrelia hermsii DAH; assembly: GCF_023035675.1. Classification (NCBI taxonomy): domain Bacteria; kingdom Pseudomonadati; phylum Spirochaetota; class Spirochaetia; order Spirochaetales; family Borreliaceae; genus Borrelia; species Borrelia hermsii. Next base: position 211,394 of record NZ_CP073136.1, read on the forward strand.
AAAAAAGAGTCTACGGGTAAAGACAAGCCTGCAGATAAAGAACCGCAAATAAATAAAAAAAGAGCCTACGGGTAAAGACAAGCCTGCAGATAAAGAACCGCAAATAAATAAAAAAGAGCCTACGGGTAAAGACAAGCCTGCAGATAAAGAACCGCAAATAAATAAAAAAGAGCCTACGGGTAAAGACAAGCCTGCAGATAAAGAACCGCAAATAAATAAAAAAGAGCCTACGGGTAAAGACAAGCCTGCAGATAAAGAACCGCAAATAAATAAAAAAGAGTCTACGGGTAAAGACAAGCCTGCAGATAAAGAACCGCAAATAAATAAAAAAAGAGCCTACGGGTAAAGACAAGCCTGCAGATAAAGAACCGCAAATAAATAAAAAAGAGCCTACGGGTAAAGACAAGCCTGCAGATAAAGAACCGCAAATAAATAAAAAAGAGTCTACGGGTAAAGACAAGCCTGCAGATAAAGAACCGCAAATAAATAAAAAAGAGCCTACGGGTAAAGACAAGCCTGCAGATAAAGAACCGCAAATAAATAAAAAAGAGCCTACGGGTAAAGACAAGCCTGCAGATAAAGAACCGCAAATAAATAAAAAAGAGCCTACGGGTAAAGACAAGCCTGCAGATAAAGAACCGCAAATAAATAAAAAAGAGCCTACGGGTAAAGACAAGCCTGCAGATAAAGAATCACAAATAAATAAAAAAGAGCCTACGGGTAAAGACAAGCCCGCAGATAAAGAACCGCAAATAAATAAAAAAGAGCCTACGGGTAAAAACAAGCCTGCAGATAAAGAACCGCAAATAAATAAAAAAGAGCCTACGGGTAAAAACAAGCCCGCAGATAAAGAACCGCAAATAAATAAAAAAGAGCCTACGGGTAAAAACAAGCCTGCAGATAAAGAACCGCAAATAAATAAAAAAGAGCCTACGGGTAAAGACAAGCCTGCAGATAAAGAACCGCAAATAAATAAAAAAGAGCCTACGGGTAAAAACAAGCCTGCAGATAAAGAACCGCAAATAAATAAAAAAGAGCCTACGGGTAAAAACAAGCCTGCAGATAAAGAACCGCAAATAAATAAAAAAGAGCCTACGGGTAAAGACAAGCCTGCAGATAAAGAACCGCAAATAAATAAAAAAGAGCCTACGGGTAAAGACAAGCCTGCAGATAAAGAACCGCAAATAAATAAAAAAGAGCCTACGGGTAAAGACAAGCCTGCAGATAAAGAACCGCAAATAAATAAAAAAGAGCCTACGGGTAAAGACAAGCCTGCAGATAAAGAACCGCAAATAAATAAAAAAGAGCCTACGGGTAAAAACAAGCCTGCAGATAAAGACAAATTTAAAGATAATTTAAAAACAGATTCTTTAATTGAATTAGACAAAATTAATTGGCAAGAGGAGTTAAATATAGATGAATAAAAGAAAAAATTTACCCATACTAATAATTTTGATCATATTACTTATTGCTTCATTTGGGGGCCTTGGTTATTACGTATATAAAGAACGACTCAATAAAAACAATCAAGAAATAATGCTAAACGAAGTAAAAAATAGTATTATGGATAGAAATTACAAAAAAGCACACTCAATAACAAAAATTCTAAAAGACAAATATCCACAAAACACAGATATTGCAATGCTTGAGAATACTCTCTCAGAACTTGCAAATAACAGTCCTTTTGAATCAAAAAATTTACAAAGAGATACTGCCAATCAAATACTAGACAAAATACAAGGAAAAGAACAATTAATACCTATTAACAATGAAAATTCCGAAATTGCTTTTAATAATCGATATATCAAAGACACTACAAAAATAGAAAATTATGCTGATAGAAAAGATGATATTGGAATTAAAAATGAAGACATTCTAGAATTCAACCAAAATACAGTACCTGAAAACCTAAGCAACAACACAAGTAAAATAGTAAAACAACAAGAATCAAACCTAAACAGCAATAAATCTATTGAAAATCAAAAAAATCTATTTAACTTAAAAAAACTAAAAGAAAATCTCAATAAAGAATTAAATCAAACCAAAACCATTCAGTTAAACACTCCGAACAAAATCATCAAAAAACACAAACAAAACGAAGATAAACTTATAGAAAAGAATACAGACTTTAAAGAAAATAAAACAAAACAAATTGACAAAGTTAACAAAATCCCTCCTACTTTAAAACCAAAAACTAAAATAGAAAGCACAAACACAAAAAATGCTACCAAAAATCAAATAATCGAAAAAATAGAGAGACCTTATAGCTATGTAATAAAAAAAGTACTCTACGAAATATTAGATAACATTAATACTGGCAATCCCTCTCTTGCGAAAGAAAGACTTAATGAGCTTATTAAAAAAGGGTTGAGTCATAAATTCAATAAAGTTAATGACTTAATTGACAAACTAAAAAACCAAGAAGCGGCCAATCTCTTAATTAAATTAATAAAACAAGATATCGAACCAAATTCAACTGGCACAGAAAAAGCTCCTTTCAACAAGGAGCTTTTAAAACAAGAACACCCCAAAGAAAAAATTTCTCCCATAAAAGACCAGTCAATAGATAATCAAATAAAGATGGAAGAAGAACCTAAAACATATGCAAACCATCTTAGGCAAGCCTCAACAGATTTACAATCTCTTAAAATGCTAGCATCAACAAATGAGGAACAGAAAGACTTCAAAAAGGCTGAAGAAATTTATGAAAAAATTGTAAGTATTACAAATAACGCAGAAGATCACTACAAAGTTGGAATAATAAAATTTAAACTTAAAAAATATGAAGAAGCAATAAAAGCATTTGGTAAAACAATATCACTAAATCCAAAGCACAAAAAAGCATATACAAATAAAGGAACAAGCTTAATATTATCAAATAAACCAAAACAAGCAATTGAGGCTTTCAAAAAGGCAATTACAATTGACAAAAATTATGATAATGCCTACTACAAAAAAGGAATAGCAGAAGAACAAAACGATGATAAACAAAACGCTTTCTTAAGTTTCAAAAAAGCTTATGGGATTACAAAAAATCCTCATTACGCTTTAAAAGCAGGAATTATTGCAAATCATATTGGGGATTTTAAAAACAGTGAGAAATACCTAGACAAGGCAAGAGCTTCAATAAAAGAAAAAAACGATATTATGCTTTATAATCTAGCAATAGCAAAATTTGAAAATAATAATCTTAATGAATCACTAAAAACCATCAATCAAGCTCTTGTCATAAATCCAAAAAAACCCGAATATTTATATTTAAAAGCATCCATTTACCTAACTAAAGAAAATTATAATGAAGCAATACCACTCTACAACGCTGTAATTTTAAAAAACCCTGATAATATTACGGCACATATCAATTTAGCAAGAGCATATGAAAAATCAGGCAATGAACTAAAAGCAATTGAAATCCTTGAAAAAATTAGCAATAAAAATCATTTACTAGCATTAAACAATCTTGGCATACTTTATAAAAACCAAAAAAACTATCAAAAAGCAATAAAAATTTTTCAAAAAGCAGAAGCTCTCTCAAGTCTTGAAGCAAAATATAATCTTGCAACTACCTTTCTTGCTCTTAAAGATAATAAAAGGGCCATGGAAAAATTAAAAGAATATATCAAAATAAATCCAAACAACCCAGAAGCTCTACATGCATTAGGTACAATAGAATATAATGATAATGGAAGTGACAAAATACTTAAAGAAGTGATTAACAAATTTCCTAATTACAAACAAAATAAAACAATAATGAAAATAATAGGCAAATGAACAAAATAAAATTTTTAGACAAAAGTCTAGTACAAAAAATAGCAGCAGGAGAAGCCATAGACAGGCCTTGTTCTATTTTAAGAGAATTACTTGACAATGCAATAGATTCTGGAGCGGATAAAATCGAAGTTTTTATTGAAGAAGGTGGTATTCGAAGAATACTAATAACAGATAATGGTAGCGGAATAAGCAGAGAAGACTTAAAAATATGTTACCTACCCCACACTACTTCAAAAATAAATGAAGAACAAGACCTTGAAAAAATCCAAACACTAGGATTTAGAGGAGAAGCTCTCTCAAGCATTGCCATTTGTTCAAATCTCACAATAACAAGTTCAACTACAGGAGAAGACAGCTACCAAATTGAAGTTGAAAATGGAACTGAAAAGTATTTTAAAAAACAATCCGCAATAAATGGAACAATAGTAGATGTTACAAATTTATTTCACAATTTTCCAGCAAGAAAAAGATTCTTAAAAAAAGACTCTATCGAGACAAAAATGTGTTTAAAAGTTTTTGAAGAAAAGGCTGTCACTCATCCTGGTATTGACTTTAAATTAAATATAAACAATGAATTGAGAAAAGTTTACTTTAAAGAAAGCTTAATAGATAGGGTTCAAAGTGTATATGGAGAAATAATAGATAACAATAAATTTGGAAAAATAGAAGCAGAATATGAAAATATACAAATGAAGATCTTTTTTGCTCCACCCAACTTCTCAAGGAAAGACAAACGAAACATAAAAATCTTCGTCAATAGAAGACCTGTTGAAGAGAAAAACCTATCTGAAGCAATAATTGATGGACATAGCAGAATACTAACTAATAGAAATTTTCCAGTATGTTACCTATTCTTAGAAATAGATCCCAGATACATCGATTTCAATATACACCCTCAAAAAAAAGAAGTAAGATTTTTTAACTTGCCATTTCTTCCTAAACAAATTGCAAGCAATATTAATGAATTCTTTGACAGAGGGCAAAAAGAAATTTTACAAGACTACCATAACATAATAATCAAAAGGCAACTAACAAATGATGATCATCTATTACACACTGAGGATGATCCAACAAACTCAGATTTTCAAGCTTATAAAATCACACAAAACGAAGCATTAACTTTAGACAAGCCTCAAAACAATAAAATAACAAACATAATAGAAGACAAGGTAAAATTTGAAAGTCAACCCCCAACTCAAAAAGATAAACCATCATTCAAAAACTACATACAAAATATTTTTCTAAAAACTTCCACAATGCTAAATGATTTACAAAAACCAATAGAAAAACATGAATTTAAATACATAGGACAACTATTTTCGGAATTTTTAATAGTAGAAAGCGATAATGAAGTTTACTTCATAGATCAACACGCACTTCATGAAAAAATTATATATCAAATCCTAATAAAATCAGAAAAAATTATTCAAAAACTTCTAGTACCAATTGAGTTTCAAGTAGACTGTGAAGATAAAGATAAAATACTAGCAAGCGAATTGGAAGAATATAAAAAAATAGATATTACAGTTAACAAAATAAAGGAGCAAACTTATCAACTCGAATCAATTCCCAATATCTGTAACAAGTATGAAAGTGTTATCATTCAATTTCTAAAGACAAGAAAAAGCAAAACAATTGATTCTCTAGAAGCCGACTTATATGCAACTATTGCATGTAGACAAGCCATTAAACGCAATGATACAATAAGTTCTGAATTTAGTCAATTTTTAATAAACGAATTTTTCAATCTCAAGCTAAAACATTGTCCACATGGAAGAAAAATTTACCATAAAATCTCTAAATTTGAGCTTGAAAAAAATGTTAACAGAAAATAAAATAAACATGGAAGCCGGTAATGATAAAAACTCTTAAATCGAAAATTAAAAAACTAATACCACAAAGAGATAAAAAATTAGTTGAACTTGGGAAGGCGCTTAAAAACAGCAACGTAATAGAGCTTAAAAAATTAGAATCTTATACATCTTTAAAGCTAATTGAAAAAGAAATATCTCAACTTAAAGCAAATTTAAACAAAGCAGAAGATGATGAGAGTAAACTAAAAGAACTATATAAAAAGGAAAAAGACTACAAAGAAAGCAAAAAACATATCCTAAAAGGATACGAAATAAAACTTAAAAAAATTACTGAAATAATAATAAACAAATATCCAAATAATCTCTCAGCAATTTTAGAATACAAAATGAATTTTGCCAAATCGGCACTTCAAAAACATAAATACAAAATTACAGAAATAACAAAATTCAATGAAAAAATCAATTTCTTCAAAAAGCTTATTATAAACACCAAACTAATACTAAAAAACATCATAAATAAAATAAACATAAAAAAAATAGCAAAAGAATTCGAGAAAAAAATATTAAAAGAACATTTATTCTCAGAAAATTTAGAAAATTTAGTTGATGAATTTGTAGGAAACAAAGAGTTAAGCAAAGAAATTATTGAAAAATACAAGTTAATGAATGAAATTCAATCAGAAATTGTAAAAATAAATAATGCAATAAAACATAAAAATATAAAAGACAACATTAATATTAGGAATAAAGTAGAACGCGCTATTAATGTTGCTCAAATAAATAAAGAATTGATTTTAAAAAAAATTGCCGAAGAATTTTTTGAAATGTCAAAGACAGAAAAGGGATTAAATAAAAACGGAACAATTAATTCATTATTAGAAACAATCAAAAATATAAATCAACAAATATCCAAATTGAACGACGCTCTAATAAAAGCAATAAAAATAGAGGAAATCGCAAAAGTGCGAACAAAAATGCAACAACTCATAAAAAATAAAGAATCAATTGAGACCAAATTAAACGAACTAAATTCAAAAATAGAAACCATACAAAACGAAATCGATGAACTTGACAATCAATAAAAAATCAATATAATGATTTAAGGTATTTCAAGCTTTAATTGGCATAAAAGGTATTTAATCACTCTTAAAGACCTTTTAAGCTTGTCTTTACTTATGGGGCCTATAGCTCAGTTGGTTAGAGCACCCGACTCATAATCGGGCGGTCCCAGGTTCAAGTCCTGGTGGGCCCAAACTATTTTAATTTAAAAAATAAATTAGAATTTTTGCCCATATAATAGAATCCTATATAAACATCCAAATTATCATCATCCAGATCAATATTCGTTAAGTCATCAATCTTAACAATTGAATATAAAAAACCAATTTCATCTTTAGGGGTTTTAATTAAATAAAAATTATTACCACCAATCTCATTTAACTTAACCATGTCTTTAGACTTATACATATAATCATGAATTAAGGTCAATTCCTCTTCTGACAAACTTAAATTTATGACAATATCCTTACTATATACCCTCATTCCAGAATCAACAAGATGAACTTGTGCCACAAAATCGTTAAAAGTCTTATCAGCAATATTAAACCTTAAATCCTTACAATAAAGAACATCTCCCCCAAGCACAGAACCTATGAAAGAAGAAGTATGTTTATCCCTAACTACTTCAATAAACTCCTTACTATCCATATTCTCAATAACAAATTTGATCACATCACTAGGATTTAAAACTTTAACTGCAAAATCAAAAGTCATAAAATAATCAAGCTTATTCTTAGTAAAATAATAATTAATTACATAATCAATTTCCCTTATATCAGGATAGTTCATCTCACAAGAACAGAAAACAATAAAAAATAATAACAATATGTTATTCTTTAACTCTCTCAGCATATTCTTTAGTTTCAGAATTAACTAAAATTTTATCTCCAACATTAATAAAAAGAGGTGCTTTTACGACCAAGCCCGTATGAAGTGTAACATTCTTCATCGCATTAGTTACAGTATCACCTTTAACAGCAGCCTCAGCAGCTACAACTTCAAATGCGACTTTTGGGGGCAATTTAAGGTCAATAACTTCATTATCCCATTTAACAAGGGAATAAACCTCAGCTTCTTGAAAAAATAGAACCTTATCCTCAATGTTTGGGACCTCTCTTAAGTTAACATTAAATTGATCATAAGTTTCTAAATCCATAAAAATAAGATTCTCACTATCTCTATAAAGATACTGAGAACTAACTTCTAACACTTCAATTTCCTCTACTGTATCAGCACCCTTTAAAGTCTCCTTAACAACAGACTTATTTTTAAGATTTTTAAGCTTTAATCTTACAATGGCACCTCCTCTACCCATTTTTGAAAATTCCCGCTCAAGAACAATATGCGGCATGCCTTTAAAAAGCAAAAAAGAACCTTTTTCAATCTCTCCCGATTTAATTGTACCCATCTAATACCTCAAATTTTTAATGTGCATAATAACTTATATCAAAAAATCAAAATATTTACTATTCATTGACTTATCTAGGATTAATGATATTATATATAGTTGTAAAAGGAGTTAATTTAATGCAAGCTATCAAAATACTCTTTGCTATTTCACTAGCTTTTCTATTTATCAACTGTACAAACAAAGGCAAAGAAAATGTCATTGCAATTGGCGGATCTACTTCAACAACCTCTATTATGGACGAGATGATCCTACGATATCAAAAAATAAATGATCAAATTAAAGTAACTTATGATGCCCAAGGCAGCAGTGTTGGTATTAAAGGATTATTTGATGGTATTTATAAAATGGCAATTTCTTCAAGAAACGCAACTGAGGAAGAAATAGCTCAGGGAGCAAAAATCACGGTCATTGCTTATGACGCTTTAATATTCATTACAAGTCCTGACGTCAAGATCACAAATATTGCAGAAGAAGATTTAGTAAAAATACTTAACGGAAGTATTAGAAATTGGAAACAAGTCGGTGGACCTGATGCTAAAATTAACTTCATAAACCGAGATTCATCATCAGGCTCTTACTCATCTATTACAGAACTAGTTCTTGAAAAAATATTAAAAAATCCCGAAGAAGCTCAATTTAGAAAGGATAGTATTGTGGTAAAATCCAATGGTGAATCAATTGAAAAGATAAGCCTCACGCCCCACTCGATTGGTTACATTAGTTTTGGATATGCAAGAGGTGCAATAGAAAAAGGTCTACATACACTCTCAATAAACAGCATATATCCTACAAAAGAAACAATAATAAAGGATAAATATAATATAAAGAGAAGACTAATAGCAATCACAAGCAGTATTTCTGAGAATCAGAACACACTTGATTTTATCAACTTTATGCTAAGTCCAAATGGACAAGACATTGTTGAAGAACAAGGGTTCATAAAAGTTCATACAACTGAAAATAACTAAAATTGTGACAAACTTGACTAATAAGTTAATTTAAATATAAACTTAGCAAAGTTCGATTTCTATAGGGGAACTCTTTTAAAGAATGAAATTAACTTTAAATACAAAAAGAAATACTGTTAGATTGGCTTTCAACTGTTTTATTTTTATATCCACAACAATTAGTACTTTGACAATATTATTATTAATCTTATTTATAATTAAAAATGGACTAGCACCTTTTCTTCATAATAGAATTAAAATTTTAAATTTCCTATTTAGTACAAACTGGGATCCTACTAGTAAGTTACAAAAATCTTACGGAATTTTATCTTTCATTATCAATTCAGCTTTAACCACATTTTTCTCTGTCCTCATTGCATTACCAATTGGACTTGGATTTGCAATCTACCTGTCTGAGAGAACCAAAGGAATTTACCAAAAAACATTACAAACCATAATAGAACTCCTAGCAGGAATCCCAAGCGTAGTATATGGATTTTTTGGAAGTACATTTATAGCCACACTTGTAAAGAACACTTTTAGAAGAGAAGATAATTTAGGACATAATCTAATAACCTCAGTCATAGTTTTAAGCATAATGATACTTCCAACAATAATTAGTGTCTCATACACATCTCTTAAAGCTGTTCCAAAATCATATAAACTAGCATCTCTTGCACTAGCTGCAACAGACTGGCAAACAATATATAAAGTAATGATTCCTTCAGCTGGGAAAGGTATTTTAGCAGGAGTAATACTAGCAATTGGAAGAGCTATTGGCGAGACAATAGCGGTTTTAATGGTTGGTGGGGGTTCACCTCTATTTATAAAGAATATATTCTCACCTATTAGAACACTAACAGTAAACATCGCAATAGACATGGGATACGCATCTGGAACCCACAAAGAAGCTTTATTCTCTACAGCCTTGGTCTTGCTATTATTAGTAATAATAATAAATTCAATTAAACATTTCATTTTATCCTCATCTAAAAGGCTAAAAATCAAGTGAATACAATTCAAATAAATAAATTGTTCAATAAAATTTCATTCTGCATAATCAAGTTCATTGCTTATTCTTTAATAACATTATTATTTTTTCTAATATCTTACATAGTATACAATTCACTATTCTTTACCAGTAAAAAACAAACACTATTTTTAGATGAAACAAAACATTTCCTACCATTCACATTAAAGAATAAAATAATTAAGATTGCCTTTATTATTAATAAGAGCATAAAAGCAGAAGAAATTACTACTCAAGATATCTATAATATATACAACAACAAAATTTCACATTGGGGAAGCATATCAGATCAAAGTATTGACATAATCCCACTTGCAAATTCACAATCAAATCTGGCAAGTAAAGTCATATTGCAAACTTTTACTAATGACAATAAATTTAACAACAGGTATATAAAGATTATAGAATCTAATGAAGAGACGATAGAAACTGTCAACAAAACAACAGGTGCTATTGGTTACTTAACAAAAGAAGATCTTGAAAAATTAGATTTTAAAAAATATCCAAACATTAAATCCCTAAAAATTAAATCCATGTCTATTTTAATAGGGAAAAAAACACTACAAAAAAGTGAAAATGAAATTATTAACATACTAAGCCTTAATCAGATTCAAAAGTTACTCATAGGAAAGATGGATTGGAATGACTTAATATATAAAAATATTAAACCAAATATCATAAAATACTCAAGTTATGATCAAAATGCAATAAAAGCAGTAGAAGAAAATGAAGGCACAATTGCAGTCGTACCTTGGCATTCTTTCTATAAAAGTGATGCACCCTTTCTCAAATTATATTATATGAAAAAAAGCATGCCTTTAAACTTAAACTTCATATTATCTACTCCAAGAAATTCTGGCAAATATGGAGGTATTTCTTATTTAATCTTAAACACATTCTATGTCATACTATTAACAGCAATAATCTCAATTTCAACAGGAATTGGTACAGGAATAATGCTTGCAGAATACACTTCAAATAAAGTACTCTATAAAACAGTATCTATGAGTGTTGATATCTTATCATCAATTCCTGCTATTATTTTTGGACTCTTTGGACTTATCTTTTTTGTTCCAATTTTTGGCATGGGAATACTCTCAGGAGCAATAACAAGTTCTTTAATGATATTACCAATGATTGTTAAAACAACCGAAGAATCACTAAAGTCAATTCCTAAATCATACAAATACGCTTCATTTGCTCTTGGTGCCAATAAAACAGAAACTATAATTAAAATCCTACTACCCGCTTCTAGCCCAGGTATATTGACAGGAATAGTGCTTGCAATAGGACGTGCCCTTGGAGAAACCGCAGTACTCCTTTTTACAATGGGAACAAATTTAGGTCTTGCAAGTGCTTTAAATGAGCCTTCAAGAAGTTTAACTGTACATCTACTATTATTATTTCAAGAAGGATATTTAGACAAAGGTTTTGCAACAGCATCAATACTTATAATGATGATACTTTTAATAAATTTAACATCAAAATTTCTAATCAACAGACTATATAGGATCAAGTAAATGAGTCAAGACAAAGCAATTATTAAAACAGAAAATCTAAACTTATTTTATACAGATTTTAAAGCATTAAATAATATTAATATATCAATACTAAGAAATAGCATCACAGCTTTAATAGGTCCATCAGGTTGTGGAAAATCAACATTCCTTAGAACACTTAACAGAATGAATGATCTTGTTGAAGGCGTTAAAATAGAAGGAAAAGTTATATATGAAGGCAAAAGCATTTACTCAAATAACTTTGATGTTCTGGAACTTAGAAGAAAAATTGGAATGGTTTTTCAAACTCCTAACCCATTCTTAATGTCAGTTTATGACAATATAAGTTACGGACCTAAAATCCACGGAATTAAAGATAAAAAAAAGCTTGATGAGATAGTTGAAAAATCCCTAATAAAATCTGCACTATGGAATGAAGTAAAAGATAAACTTAACAGAAATGCCTTAAGTCTTTCAGGGGGACAACAACAAAGACTTTGTATTGCAAGAACTCTTGCGATTGAACCAAATGTAATATTAATGGATGAACCTACTTCTGCTCTTGATCCAATCTCAACAGGCAAAATTGAAGAATTAATAATAAATTTAAAAGAAAGTTATACAATCATAATTGTAACTCATAATATGCAACAAGCCGGCCGAATATCTGACAGGACTGCATTCTTTCTAAACGGCCAAATTGAAGAAGAAAGCCAAACAGATGAGTTATTCTTCAATCCTAAGAACACTAAGACCGAAGAATACATCACTGGTAAATTTGGATAATTAACCCAAAGAAACATCAAGGAACATCATTAAAGCAAACCCAATAACTCCAAATATGGTTGGGATCTTATTGTCAATATCTTTCCTTTTAGCTTCAGGTATTAATTGCTCAATTGAAACATAAATCATTGCTCCTGCAGAAAAAGATAAAGCAAAGGGTAAAATTCTAGTAAAAGTATAAACTGCATAAGCTCCTAACAATCCTCCAACAATTTCTACTAAACCTGACATCTGACCATAATTAAAACACTTCCATAAAGGAACATTACCTCGTCTTAAAGGCAAAGAAATAGCTGCACCTTCTGGCATATTTTGAATACCAATTCCTAATGTAAGAATCATAGCTCCAACTAAAGTATGAAGGTCAGGAGAAGAAGCCATAGCACCAAAAGCAACACCAACAGCAAGTCCTTCCGGAAAATTATGCAACGTAACAGCTGTAAAAAGCAAAAAGTCCTTCTTTCCATGCCTTGTTAAATCTTCATCAATAAATGCTAGTTTATCAAGATCTGGCACAAAGACATCTACTATATATATAAAAAATGCTCCTACAAGAAAACCAAAAACTGCCGGTATCCATGCAATATAACCAAGTCCTTCTGCCATCTCTATTGCTGGTTTAATAAGTGAAAAAAAACTAGCAGCAATCATAATTCCTGCTGAAAATCCAAGCATAGCATCCATTATTTTATTGTTTACCCTTCTGAAACAAAAAACGGCAGCCGCCCCAAAGGCTGTAGTAAACCAAGTAAAAGTAGAACCTAAAAATCCTAAAAAAATAGGATGTAGAGTCAATAAATAATCGCATAAATGTTTAAACATAAAGTATCCTCCAATACTCTTAAAAATATCCTTAAGTATTAATCAATCAAAATGGCCCTTATTCTTCTTACACCTGAGGATGAGGCTTGTTCCTTTTGTATCTTAAAAGTACCAAGCTCACCAGTATTCTTAACATGAGGACCACCACAAACTTCAATTGAAAAACCATCTATTTCATACACACTTACAATATCTTCATATTTCTCGCCAAATAAAGCCATTGCACCCTTAGCCAAAGCATCATCCAGATTCATTACAGATCGTTTTACAGATAACTTATTTTTTATCTGTAAATTAACCATATCTTCAACTTGTTTGATCTCATCATCCGTCATTTTATAAGGATGATTAAAATCAAATCTTAGTCTCTCAGCAGTAATATTGCTACCCTTCTGTCTTACATGCTCACCTAGGACTAATTGAAGTGCCTTATGAAGCAAATGAGTGGCTGTATGCAACTTAGTAGTCTCATACGTACAATCTGCAAGACCTCCTTTAAAGACCTTATCACCTCCCTTCTTAGAAACCTCTTGATGCTTTTTAAAATGCTCCTCAAAGCCGGCTTTATCTATGCTAAATCCATATTCAGTTGCAAGTTCTTCTGTTATCTCATAAGGAAAACCATAAGTATCATAAAGCTTAAAAGAAATATCACCAGGAATTGATTTTGATGATAATTGCTGAATTAATTTAATAAATTCTTGCTCACCATGCCGCAAAGTTTTAAAAAATTTCTCTTCCTCTACATTTAACTCGGCCTTAATAAAATCTTTCTTTTCTGTTAATTCCTTATAAAAGGATTTATAAATCTCTTCAACAGAATCAACAAGATCTGCTAAAACATAAGATTCCATCCCAAGTTTTTTGGCATATCTAATAGCTCTCCTAATTATTCTTCTTAAAACATATCCTTGCCCTATATTAGAAGGAAGGACTGCAAAATTATCAGCTAAAATAAAACAACTGGCTTTAATATGGTCAGCAATTATTCGAATAGATCTATCATCCTCTAAATTCTGTCCATAAATCTTGCCAGAAATTTTTTCGATCTTATCAATTATTGGTTTAAATGCATCCGTGTCATAAACTGAAGATTTTCCTTGCAAAAATGTAATTGTTCTCTCAATCCCCATGCCTGTATCCACACATTTTCGCTTTAGTTCTTCATAATTTCCATTCTCATCCCTTTTATATTGCATAAAAACATTATTCCAAATCTCAAAATATTTACCACAAGAACAGGTAATATCACATCTAACTGAACATTTCTCCTTACCTGTATCTACAAATATTTCAGTATCTGGCCCACAAGGGCCTGTATTCCCAACAGGCCCCCAAAAATTATGCTCTCTTGAGAGATAAAATATTCTATCTTTAGGAATTCCAAGACTTTCCCAAACATTAGCAGTCTCTGTATCCCTCGGAATACTCTCATCACCTTCAAAAACACTAACATAAAGTTTATCTTTCGAAATATTTAAGTAATTAGGTGAAGTTAAAAACTCAAAACTATACTTTACAGAAAGTTCTTTAAAATAAGCACCAAGGGACCAATTTCCAAGCATCTCAAAAAAAGTTAAATGACTAAGATCCCCCACTTCATCAATATCTCCTGTTCTTAAACATTTCTGAACATCAACTAACATATCTCCAGATGGATGCATTTCTCCAAGAAGATAAGGTACAAGAGGTTGCATGCCAGCTGTATTAAAAAGGACTGTAGAATCATTATCAGGAATTAAAGATTTGCCTGCAATTTCACAGTGTCCCTTACTTTTAAAAAAGTCTATATACTTTTTACGTAGTTCATCAAGTTTCACTAAACAAACTCCTCATTCTTTCTATATATCACTAACTCACCCTTTAGAGTCAACTCCTTAATATAATTAACAAAAGATGTAGTTATTGCCTTTATATCTCTCTTTCTTAACTTTTTCAAAAAAGATTCTTCTTCCAAGATAAGTTCTTTACGTCTTCTTGAAACATTGAAAAGAATCTTATCTCTAATTTCATCATTTTTATCTTTAATAATACTCGCAATATCTTTATCTGTAAATTCTCTTAAAATATTATGCATGTCATTATCTGTAATCCTAAGTATTACATTAATATCAAATATTTTTTCTTTAATCTCACTATCTTTAACGGGATTTAAAGCTTTCATGTCAATATTACTCAAAAGATTTTTTTCATCCTCAGAATCCATGTAGCTTAAAATATCAACCAGTATTTTAGAACCATCAAGTTTTTCTGTCTTAAGTTTACCCTGCATTTCAAATCTGCTCTTAAGTCTATCAGAAATAACCTCAACCATATCCATATTTATCTGTCTTGGCTTAGCAAGCTCTTTAATAAACTGCTTCTTAATATCCTTTTCAAACATAGAAAAAACATATTTTTTCTGGATTTTTGTTAAATAATTATATATTACCAAAAGTGTTTGAACATTTTCATCTCGAATTAAAGCCCAAAGTTGTTCATTCTCAATACCAGACAAATAATCAAAAGGCAAAAATGGATCATTTCCTGTAACTTTTTTATAAATCTCTTTCGCCTTTGCCTTACTTAAAGATTTATTCAATAACTCATAAGCAAACTTATCATCAATTTTTAAATATTTTTTTTCATTTCTTACTAATTCTTCAAATTCTTGAATAATTCGTTTTTTATCATCAGGAGTAATATACTTAATATTAGTAATTTCTCTAGTAATCGCAATTATATCAGCATCATCAAGCTCAGCCATAATTTCTGCTGATTTTTCAAGACCAATAGCTAAGAAATACTTTGCTATCTTTGATACCTTACTCTCTTTACGAATAAATCCTGGCTTCTCAACTCCTCTGTTAGTAGAACTTGATTTACTAGAAATCTCCCTACCCCCCCTCTTAACCAGATTGACCCAAGACTTAAGCAGAGAACCTTGTATCTCAGAATCTGACAACTCATCATGTAACTTGTCTTTTTCAATACTTTTAAAGGTCTTTACTCCCAAATTTTTTGCACTCTGATACTTGGAAAGCCTAGGATCCTGCATAAACCCCCTCAATATTTGTAAGAACTAATAAACGCGAGTGATCTTTAAAAATTTTAGCTGGACATTCCCTTAAAGAAATTCCTGAATTTAAAAAATTTTCTAAAGCACCTTTTTTTTCATCACCAATAAAGAGCAAAACAGCAGCCTTAGAAGCAAGTAAAGATTTAGGGGTTAAGCTAATTCGCTTACTTGGTAGCTTTGGTGAATCATACTCATATTGATATCCTTCCATTTCAGAAAACAAAAGTTTTTTCGAAGGAAAAAGAGAAGCAACATGCCCATCCTCACCAACAGACAAAATAATTAGATCTAATCTTGTGAACCTAGAATTGAATTCAACATTATAATTATAAATAGACGATGCCTCATCAAACTCACTGTAAATAAATGGATGCAAATTAGAACCACAAATTAAATTCTTTTCCACCATTTTAGAAAAAAATCCTTCACTTAAAAATCTAAAATTACTATAACTAGTATTTAGCTCAACACAACGCTCATCTACCAAAAAAAAATGAGACTTCTTAAGAGAATAATTTTGCTCATCAAAAACATTGAGAAAAGAAATAATATTGCGGCCACCGCAAACTCCAATACTAGTAAAATCATCTTGACTAATATTGTTTAAAAAAAAATCAAAAAACTTTTCCTTCAAATCACTCTCTTTATTAGAACACAAAAATTCCATCACTATTCCTTTCAATAAATTTAATCTAAATAATAAGAAACTGTTGTAACTACCCTTAATATCTTCTTTGAATAACGCTCATGTCTTGCTGAACTTCTATCAGATGGAAGAAACTCAAAGTATCCTTGATTTGCAGTCTTAATTTTTCCCAAAACAGCACCTGAATTTTGTGCAAACTCCAAAGCTGCCCACAATGCATTTTTAACAGAATCTGCTAGCATTTCAGGTTTAACCTCATTGATCTTGTCAAAATAATAACTTGGTCCATCATTACCACTAAAGAGTACCCCTTTATTGTAAAGTTCAATAATGTTTTTGCTTGCCTGCTCCATTTTATCAACATCTTTAGTATAAACACCTAAGGATACATACGCATTATACTTATAAAGAGCATTACGATGATTTGAAATATTAAAATCCATACCTCTCATAGTTATATCATCTTCATGAAACCCATAGCTAACAAAAAAATTCTTTATCGTCAAAAAATTTGCATTATTTAACTTATTAATCTCATCTACAGTATTCCCACCCAACTCATACTGCAAATTCCAACTTGCAGAAGTTGAGAGCACCTCTTTTTCACTCAAGCCCTTAACAGTAACATAATTTCCATTTTTAATTCCAATATTCTTTATGCCACTAGATATGATAACTGATGCTACCACAAAAACTAAAGACGATAATAAAATTAATAACCTTTTTACCAAAATAAATCCTTACCTCCCGGTTTTTATAAATTTTTTTTAAAAAATTATAATATTGTCAAATTAAACAATTTATTTTAGCATATTATGCTATGTTAATAAACCGAAAAATATCGGTAGCACCAATGGTAGCAATTACCGATGAACACTTTAGATATATGATAAGATTATTATCAAAAAAAGTCACTTTATACACTCCAATGATTTCTGCAAAATCAATTATCATGGGCAATTTAAATAAAGTTGTAAAACAAACTCCCACTGATTCTCCAATTGCAATTCAAATAGCAACAAGCTGTGAGAATGATGCTGCAAAAGCTATAGAAATTCTTGAAAATAAATTTAATTTTGATGAATATAATCTTAACGTTGGCTGCCCATCATCTAAGGTCCAAAACGCAAACTATGGGGCCTGTCTAATGCAAACCCCAACCCAAGTAGGCAAAATCTTGAAAGCCATGAAAAAAAATACAAATAAACCTGTCTCAATCAAACACAGAATAGGTATAAGAAATAATAAAAGAGAATATCATGAAGAAAACTACACAGAACTGCAACAATTCGTAGAAAAAATTATGGAATATGAAATAAAAAATTTTACTGTTCATGCACGAATAGCCATATTAAATGGATACTCTCCTAAAGATAATCAAAATATCCCAAAACTTAGACATGACTTTGTATATCGATTGAAACAAGAACATAAAAATATATTTATTGAAGTAAATGGAGGAATTAAGAGTAGCGATCACATAAAAACACATCTATCTTATGTAGATTCCGTCATGATTGGAAGAGCTGTAGCAAAGGATCCATATTTAATTGCAAAAATTTCAAGAGAATTCCTAGAAGAAAAGGAAAAAATTCCAACAAGAGAAGAAATATTATTAAAAATGGTAGAATATATCAAAGAGTACGATGAATGCCTTTCAATTAGCACTATACTAAAACACATAATGAGCATAGTATTTGCCAAAGAAAATGCTTGTAAATTTAGACAAACTTTAAGTGCACCTTTTCCTAAAAATCTTAAAAATCACGAAATACTCTTAAGTGCAATTGAACACTTAAGAGAAGATACTTTAAAATCTAATTCTTAGGGGATATATAATCAAAACCTGTATATTTAACCAAATTCTTAGGTATTCTAACTCCGCCTCTTTCATCCTGAAAGTTCTCAAGTATAGCAATAATAGTTCTTGTTGAAGCTATTGCTGTTCCATTTATCATATGTACAAATTTACTCTGGCCATCATCCTTATATCTAATCTTAAGGCGCCTTGACTGATAATCTGTACAATTTGAGGTTGAAGTAACCTCCCCATACTCGCCATTATCTCCCCTACCCGGCATCCAAGCTTCAATATCATATTTCTTATAAGCTGGTGCTCCAAGATCAAAAGAGCACACATTTAAAACTCTATATGGAATCTCAAGTTCGGTAAAAATCTCTTCCTCTAATGCTAAAAACTCATTGTGAATACGATCAGAGTCTTCACTTTTGCAAAGACAAAACATTTCAACCTTACTAAACTGATGCACTCTATAAAGTCCCTTAGAAAATTGCCCAGCTGCTCCAGCCTCTTTGCGGAAGCAATGAGAAAGTCCTGCCATTCTTAGCGGGGACTTAAGATCCAATATAGTATTATAATAATATCCGCCAAGAGTAATCTCAGCTGTACCAACAAGATATTTATCTGTATCTTCAATTTTATAAATATTACTCTCAGTGCCACGGGGATTAAATCCAATCCCATCAACTATAAATTCCCTTGCAACATCAGGTGTGATAAATAAATCAAAACCCTTGAGTTTAAGTTTATTTAAAGCAAAATTAATCAATGCAAGCTCTAAGAAAACGGCTTCATTTTTAAGATAATAAAACTTATTACCGCTAACCTCACCTGCCCTTTCAAAATCAAAAAGATCCAAATCAATTCCAATGGCTAAGTGATCCTTTGGTTTAAAATCAAATTTTGGAATATTTCCTGATAACTTTAACACAACATTCCCATCTTCACCCTCACCAACAGGAACATCAGGAGCAGCAATATTTGGAATTTGCTTATGCTCAATTAAAAGTCTAGATGCTATATAATTCAATTTCTCTTCCAAAACTGCTATTTCGGACTTTAAAGCCTTGCCAGTCTCTATTAAATAATTCCTACGAGAATCATCCATTTTTTCTTTCATAGCATTAGCGTTTTCATTCCTTGCCGCATTCAACTCGCCTATCTTAGTAACAAGTTTTCTGCGCTCATCATCAAAAGAAATTAACAGATCAAGATTTAACTTTAACCCTCTATCTTTAATATTTTTCTGAATAAGCTCTAAATTATCTCTTATAAACTTCAAATCAAGCATCACAGAACTCCCAAAAATCGATTTAACTAAAAATAAATTAAAGTCAAACAAAATGAAAAATAAATTATATTAATTAGTATAAGAAATATTATATAATATTTGATACTAATAATAGTATAAACTTAATATACGGAGAAAAATTGTCTTTATGGTAAAATCATCAACGGCTCAAAAAATATTTATTTTAATATCATTACTGGTAATCTTTATAGGATGTACAAAAAAAACAAAAAAGATAAGCTTTAATGACATTGACACACTATATAACGAAAAAGATGAAATAATAATTCAATCAATTTTAGCAGAAGAAGAAAACGAATTCTTCAAATACAAAATTAGAATACCTAAAGTAACAGATGGTAGAACAGAAAACAATAGCATAAAAACATTCAATGATGAAATTGAAAGTTATGCAAATGAAATAGTCACAAACCTAGAAAGTGCAACTCAAAACACTAAACAAGATTCTAAAAAACCAACTTTAAACATAGACTATGAAATCTACCATGGATATGATATTTATACAATCATAGTAAGTGCCACTCAAGTAATCAATGATACATCTATCACAAACCATAGAAGCTATTATATTAGCAATCATGGGGATTATATTTACAACATAGACGAAATCATTAACACAGAAGAAGCATTTCCATACTTTACTCAAAGAATCAAAGAACAAATTGAAAAAACATATCCAAATAAATTATTATTTGATTTGCAGCAAGCAGTGATTTATTTCGAAAATAAAAAAATCATAATAAAATTCCCACTTTATGTATTTAATTTAGACGATACAAAGAATACCGAAAACATGTTTGAATTTAATGAAGAGGAAGTAAAAAAATACATAAAACAAGGATAAAATAAAGCATAAATGAAGAAAAAAAAATTTTTCAGTTTAATTTCAAAAACTTACTTAGAAGAATATGATGCTGAAGGATGCTATTTTCAACATGAGAGCGGATTAGAAATATTTGAATTAAAAAGCAGCTCATTTAAAGAAAATGCCTTTGGAATAGCATTCAAGACTATTCCCCTAAATAATACTGGAGTCGCTCATATTTTAGAGCACACGATTTTTTGCGGTTCAAACAAATACAGAATAAAAGATCCTTTTCTTTATTTGATGAAAGGAAGCCTAAACACCTTTTTAAATGCAATGACATTTCCAGATAAAACTCTCTATCCAGCAGCATCTACAATCCAAAAAGATTATTTTAACTTATTCAAAATATATGCCGATGCTGTTTTTAATCCATTGCTTAAAAAAGAAGCTTTCATGCAGGAAGGTTATAATATAAACCCAAATAACTTTAAACTATCTGGCATTGTTCTAAATGAAATGAAGGGTAATTATTCCAACAAAAATTCTTTAATTAATGAAATTGCCACCAATTCTCTCTTTTGTGAGGGCACTTATAAGTACGACTCCGGGGGCAATCCTATCAATATCATTGACCTTACATACGAAGAATTTATTGAATTTTATAACAAACACTATACACTAGAAAACTGTAAAATATTTTTATTTGGCAATATTGAAACTAATAAAAATCTCAATTTTATTGAAAAATATATAATTAGACCTTACACAAAGGAAAAATTAAATATTAATTATAACATAGATAAAACTGCAAGATGGAAGCAGGGTAAGACATTAAGTTTTGATATCCCAAAAGAAACTGAAAATACACTCGGAGTATACGTAATAAATTGGTTATGTACTGATATTGAAAATATTAAAGAAAATATCGGACTCGAAATTTTATCAGAAATTCTCCTAGACAGCTCATGTCAATTCACTATAAACATGCTAAAGAGTGAAATTGGTGATGTAATAGCTGATGTTAGTGGTATCAACACTGACATAAAAGAATGCGTATTTTCATTCGGATTGCAAAACGTACTTCCAGGAAAAATAGAAAAATTTAAAAATATGGTTTTTAATGAACTTAAAAATCTTGTTAAAGTAAAAATTCCAAAAGAACTCATACAAGGTATTCTCTTTGGTTATGAATTTGCATTAAGAGAAGAAAAAGGACAAGGTTGGCCTATTTCCTTAATGATCAAAAGTTTTAAAGGTTGGATACATGGCATGCATCCAACTGAAACTTTAAAAATTAATTATCATCTGGATGAGATTAAAAATAAACTAGAAAGAGGGGAACCTTACTTTGAAAATCTAATAGAAAAATATCTACTCAATAATAATCATTATACCCTAATCCATTTCAATCCATCAGATAAAATCCTTAAGGAGATGGAAGAAAAAATAGAAAAAAAATTAATGGATAGAGAAATTGATATTAAGAAAAATCCAAAAAAACTTGCCGAATTTACTAAAGATTATAATCAATTTAAAGACTATCAAAAAAAGAGCGATCTCAAATCCGGCATTGCTAAACTTCCCATGCTAAAAATAGAGGATTTGCCAAAAGAAGTTGAAAAAAGTTTAAATCTTAATGAAACTCCTGAACTTAAAGCACATACATTCGAACTTAAGAAAAATAATAACATCTTCAGTGTGCATTTATTTTTTAAATTAGATTTGTTGCAAAAAGAAGATTTTATGCATCTCTCTTTGTTAAAAAGAGCGATTCAAGATCTCTCTAGCCAAAATTACTCCTATGTAGACTTAAATAATAAAATCCAAAATATTTTGGGGCAACTAAACATATATGAAAGTTATGAAGAAGATATTCAAGGAAACATGATAAATTTGTTTAACATAACTTTTAAATCATTTAACAATAAAATTCAAGAATCATTTATATTAATTAAAGAAATTTTAACCAACATAAATTTTCATGATTACGACAGATTAAAAGAGGTAGTCTTAAGTCTAAAAAATGATTTCAAATCAATATTAATTCCCAAAGGACATATCTTCGCAACAACAAGATCAGAATCAAAATTAAGTCAAAGCAAATATCTACGGGAACTTCAATTTGGCATTACAGGAAGAGAATACTGGCAGAAAATCAAAATAGACATAGAATCTTTAAAAGAACTTGCATGTAATTTAGAAAATCTAAAAAACAAAATAATTTTTAAAGATAATCTCTCATCACTGCTCATAGGTAATACCAACGATGTCATTAAAAGATTAGAAAGCGAATTATTTACATTAAGAGAAAGTTTAAGTGAAAAGACTGACATAAATAACCCGCTTACAATACAACCATCAAGTAATACCTTAAAAGAAATAATCATTATCCCATCAAAAATATCTTTTAACTCAATGAGCTTTGTAAGCTATGCAATAACAGATGAAAATTATCCAAAAATAAATTTCCTAACACATATATTAAAAAGTGGAATCTTGTGGGAAAAAATAAGAGTCTTGGGTGGAGCATATGGCGCATTTGCATCCATTACAAACGGAATATTTTCTTTTACATCATATAGAGATCCGAACTTTGTAAAGACATATCAAGCTTTTGAAGCATCATTAGAAGAATTGGCTAATAATGAAATCAAAAATGAAGAGCTTTATACATACTTAGTAGGAGTCATTGGTCTTAGTACAAATGTGAAAACCAAATCCATAGAAATATTAGAAAGTTATAAGAGAAAAATGCTAAACATTAGTGATCAGCTAAGACAAGACATAAGAAATGCTTACTTTAAAATAACAAGCACAGATATTAAAAATATATCCGAACAAGTATTACACCAATTAAAACAAAAGAGTAGCCTCACATCTCTTGTAAGCAATGCAACTTACGAAGATGAGAAAGAAAAATTAGAAGCATTAATTGGAAAAAAATACAGACTAAAAAAAATATATTAACAATATAAGAAAACAAAGCATAAAAAAACTATTTAAGTTTTTTATACTTTTTGTTAAATTTATCAATTCTACCTGCTGCATCCACAAATTTTTGTTGGCCTGTATAGAAGGGATGTGATTTACTTGTAATCTCAACAGTGATTAATGGATACTCTTTATTATCACTATACTTAATTGTCTCTCTTGAAGTTAAAGTAGATCTAGTTAAAAACATCGTGCCATTAGCACCATCTTTAAATACCACTAAATTACTAACAGGATGTATATCTTTTTTCATAAAGCCTCTCTTAATTTAATCAAAGTTTAGTCTAAATTTTACACAAAGTCAATTTCACTAATCCCCATTACTCATGGTCTTTAGGAAGATTTCATTGTTTTTACTCTTTTTCATCTTTTCAACCAAAGCTTCAACGCCCTCATAATCATCAACACTGCTTAAAATTTTCCTAATAAGCAAAATTTTAGAACGTTCCTCTTCACTCAAGAGTAATTCTTCTTTTCTTGTTCCTGATTTTTTAATATTAATAGCAGGGAAAAGTCTTCTATCTGCCAAACTTCTATCAAGAATTAACTCCATGTTACCAGTACTCTTAAATTCCTCAAATATAACTTCATCCATCTTGCTCCCAGTATCAACTAAAGCTGTAGCTATAATAGTAAGACTTCCGCCTTCCTCGATATTTCTAGCAGAACCAAAAAATCTTTTTGGTTTATGTAAAGCATTAGAATCAACTCCTCCTGAGAGTATCTTGCCAGAAGTTGGCATAGTCTGATTATAAGCTCTTGCAAGTCTTGTAATAGAATCTAAAAGAATAACGACATCTTTTTTATTCTCAACAAGTCTTTTTGCCTTTTCAATAACCATCTCTGCAACCTGAACGTGTCTACTAGCTTGCTCATCAAAATTTGATGCAATTACTTCACCCTTAACACCCCGAATCATATCAGTAACCTCTTCAGGTCTCTCATCAATGAGCAAAATCATTAAAACGATGTCTGGATAATTAGTAGTAATTGCATTGGCTATCTTTTGAAGTAAAGTAGTCTTCCCGGCTTTTGGAGGTGATACTATTAATGCTCTTTGTCCTTTTCCAATAGGCGAGAAAAGATTAATAAGCCTCGTAGAAATATTACAATTTTCATATTCAAGATTCAACTTTGAACTAGGATATAAAGGTGTTAAATTATCAAAAGGTATTCTATTTTGTGCAAATGTAGGATCCTGGTCATTAATACTTTTAATCTTAATCATTGCAAAAAATCTCTCGCCATCTCTTGGAGACCTAATCTGCCCATATAAAATATCTCCTGTCCTTAAATTAAAAAGTCTAATCTGAGACGGCGAAACATAAACATCATTACCTCCTGAAAGATAAGAATTAGATGCTGTACGTAAAAAGCCATATCCATCACTTAAAACATCAAGAACACCAGTAAATAAAACATTAATATTATGCTCAGTTAATATCTTAACAAGCAAAAATATTAATTCTGTCTTCTTCATTGTTACCGCAATAGTGTGATTAGTGCCAAGCCCCTCAACAACTTTTCTGATCTCGGTAATTGGTTTATCATAAAGACTATCAATAACTATAAAGTCCTTACCACCTAAAAAATTAATAATGTTGCTCTGCTCAAGAGTCTTAATGCTGCTCTCTAAATCTGGATCAGATATATCATAATCAAAATCTGATGAGGCTCCATTAGATTCCCTTGATCTATCAATATCAGGGTTTTTAAATCCACTAGAAACAGATTCTTTTTTAGTTACAACTTTAACTATTTTTTTCTTAGCATTATCATCAATTTTTAATTCCTTAGAAGAATTTAAACGCTTCATTTCATCCTCTAAATCAAATTCCTCATATTTTTTATCCATAATCTCCTCTATGAGATAAATTTTTAAGAAGGGCATTTTATTAAAAACAATATTTAACCATTAAATAATAAATAAACATATACACTAATTCATTGAAAAGTATCTTTTAGTTGTGAAACTGTAAAAGAAAATAAATCTATGCTTTCATTAGATTTAATCATTTCACACTTACCATCAAAGACTATATTATCATTAATAAATATCTTTTTTGTCTTAACATCGCCATATATCTTACAACCACTATTTAAATAAACCTTATTGCTAGCATTAACATTTCCCTTTAAAATCCCCTCAATTACTAAAGTATCACAAATTACCACATCTGTAATAACTTTACTATTTTTACCTATAAAAAGTATTCCACTTTTTGAAAAAATATCACCCTCAAAAGAAGAATCAAGATATAAAGCACCCTCAAACCTTAACTTTCCTCTGAAAATTAAGCTTGCATCCAACTTACAATCCCATTTGTAAGAATCTTTAACATTAACAGGCATTAACTATCCCTTAATGCTCCATACTCGTTCTTTTAAATCTTTTCCTGGACGAAAATAAGCAACATGATGATCATCAACGTTAACATACTCGCCTGTTTGAGGATTACGAGCATTTTGGCGACCTTTTCTTTTCCTAAGTTCAAATGTGCCAAAAGATCTAAACTCTATAATATTATTAAGACAAAGACTATTCTTAAGTTCTTCAAAAAAAGCATCAACTACAAGTCTTATATATTTTTTCTCTAATCTTTCATTACTATTTTTAATATTTAAAGATATTTGGTCAACAATATCTGATTTAGTAACTTTGGGTCTTCTTGAAAAAGACATAAACTAGTTCCTTATCGTAATAACAAAATACTCAAATTTGATTTTTTACGCGCAGCTTTATTCCTATGAATTATTCTTTTCCTAGCAGCGGTATCTAACTTTTTTGAAACAAATTTAAAAAATTCCAAAGCTTCCTCTTTCTTCCCTTCTCTTATAAGACTCATACAACGCTTTTCTATTGTTTTTAATTCACTCTTAACGCTTACATTTCTCAGATTTCGCTTCAAATTTTGTCGAGCCCGCTTTAATGCTGATGGATTATTGCCCAAATTAAACTCCTTAATGCAGCAAACATGATAAGTAAATATACCAACTAATTACAATATAGTCAATCATACATCAAGCACACTTATTATAATATTTATCAATATAAGAAAACACTTTTTGCATCGAATAAGACATTCCCTCATTATTAATATATACCTTTTTAAGAGCCTCTTCATGTTTATAAAAAAAAGACAAATAATCATCCCTACCAAGCTCAGAATAATGAACAAATACATTATCAAAGAATTTATAAAAGTATTCTTTATGCGAAAAGATTTTTCTCTCATAAACAGAATCCTTTCTAAATTCATAAAAAATAACTAAATCTTTAATCACTAAAATATCATCTATTAAAACCTTAACACCTATAAGTAAAATAAGCAAAAATATTACTATACTACTAAATGAAATATAAAAAACAAAAATACTAATCAAGACTCGAAATAAAAACATCAACAAATAAACACCTGAAATATAATACCTTATTGGAAACTCCTGGGTCTTTGCAATAAATAAATCACTCCTAATGCTTTTAAGTTTCCTAAAGAAATCACTTAAATATTTTTTTCTTAAATAACAAATTTTTATTTTAACTCCACTATTTAAACTTAAAATTAACATACTATCTAACAATCTCTTTTCAATCCATACGATATCATTGAAATCAAAATTAATCCCGGAATAAAATTTTTTATAAAAAATTTTATTCTCTTTGCAATCAATCTCATAAAAATATCTTAAACAAGAAACCATTACAAAAAGACTTACCAACATTAAAAAAAGAATAAAAGTCCCAAAGATATTTCTATATAACAACACATACAATATAGAAAAGCTTATATTAAGAAAAAAAATAAAAATTAATCTGATTTTATAAAAAAATAACCCATTCATATTAATGTTGTATTTAAACATTAAATTTAAAGAAAATTATATCACCATCTCTTACCAAGTAATCTCTCCCCTCAAGCCTAAGGCGCCCTTTCTCCTTTACGCCCTGAACGCCCTGAAATTCAACCAAGTCATCAAATGAATACACTTCCGCCTTAATAAAACCTCTCTGAAAATCACTGTGAATAATACCTGCGGCTTCTGGGGCTTTCATTCCATCAATAAAAGTCCAAGCTCTAACTTCCTGCTCTCCCGCTGTAAAATAGGTTCTCAAGCCCAAAGCATAATAAGTTGTTCGTATTAAATTACTAAGACCGCTATCCTTTATTCCCATAGACTCAAGCAACTCTTTTCGATCATTCAAGTCCTTAATCTCAGCAAGTTCTGCTTCAAGCTTAGCACACAAAATTAAATAATTATTACCCTCACTTAAAGCTATATCCCTTACAGTATCTGTATATTTATTACCACAAAGAGAACTCTCATCAACATTACAAACATATATAACCTTTTTAATAGTCAAAAGATTTAAAGATTTGATAAAATTATGCCCAAATTCATCGAACTCAAATTCAATTGCCGGCCTAACATTCATCAAATGCTTCTCAAGTCTCTTAAGCATTGAAACAATTATTTTTGCATTCTCACTAACCTTTTTATCAACGCTCTTTACATTTTTTTCATTCTTTAAAATGCTTTTTTGTACAGTATCAAGATCTGCAAGACATAACTCTGTATTAATTGTGCTTATATCTCTTTGCGGATTTACATCTCCATCAACATGGATAACTTCTCTATCTTCAAAACATCTAATAACATGCACAATAATAGAAACCTCACGAATATTGGCCAAAAATTTATTACCAAGTCCCTCTCCCCTAGAAGCTCCCTTCACAAGCCCTGCAATATCGACAAATTCCATTACAGCAGGAACAGTTTTTTTTGACATAACCAAACTAGCAATTTCTGAAAGCCTAAAATCAGGTATTTCTACTATACCTATATTTGGATCAATAGTACAAAAAGGATAATTAGCAATCTCTGATTTTGATGCTGTCAAGGACGAAAACAAAGTAGATTTACCAACATTAGGTAGCCCCACTATTCCCACATTAAGTGACATAAATAAAACTCCATAAATTAAAATCTAATTAACCAAATATGCAAATTCACCCCTACCTATCTGCTGATTAAAATTTACCTCAACAGACAGATTGTAATATCCATTAGGTTCTTGGAGACCTGGATAATCATACTCAAGCAAATAAGTTCCTGTTTTTTGTCTCATCATTAAATCATAAACCCTAGATACTCCCTCATAAGATGAAAAAGGAATAATTGCACCACCAGTTTCATTTACTAAATACTGTAATTTAGTCTCAACAGGATTATTGCCAAATAATATTAAATAAAATCTAATATCATTATTCTTATAATAACTTAAAATAGTATCTATAGAATATCTATTAAAAGCAGAACGACTTAAATCTCCGTTACTAAAATAAAGTACAGCCCTTCTTGCACTCTTTGACATAAGCTCAGAACCTGCAAGTTTAAGACTAACATCAGTCTTTACATAATTTAAATCATAAGTTCCAAGAGAATTTGTCTTATGAATAGTACTTACCAAGCTCTCAATATTATCTACTAAAGGCACGCTTGTTGCATTTATAAAACTAAACTTCTTGTTCGCTCTAGACTTTATAAGAGTATTTACACTCATAATCTGTTCTGACTCATAATTTTTCATAGCAAAAGATTTATCAAAAACAATTGCAATATTCATATCATTAGAAGTATTAATATCATAAGCAATTTTAGGATTAACAATGTAATACTCTTCATTGGCAATTGCAAAATTTTCACTCTTTAGGCCTATAACTGGCAAGCCATTCCTACTACTAACATTAAGTTCAACATAAATCTTAGGACCCCCAGCCTTAATTACTCGACGCACATCAACATTTAGGCTATCATAAACACTAACATCACTTTTATAAATCGAAATCTGAGCATTATCAAAGTCTGAAACAATTATTTGATTATTAACATCAATAATTGAAGACGAAATTTTAGAATCAATCTTATCTGCTTTTAAAAGCTTAACAAACGTTTTTCTTAACACGCTGTACTTATAAACACCATACTTTGAAGATATAATAATACTATTACCCGTAACATCACTACTAAGGCCTTCTATTCCCTCAAGAGAAGTTGGAATAGAATACAAATGATTACCACTAGTATCAAAAACCTCAATGGAATTCCTAGGAGCATCAGCAACATAAATATTCCCATTTAAATATGTAACACCTGTTGGACCTAAAAGCCCCATATATCCAACTGTTTTAATACCAAAATGCAAAATAAAATTGCCTTTAGCATCAAATTTACTTATTCGCTTATTGCCCCATTCGCTAACATAAATATAATCTCTCTCATCAACTGTCATATACTGAGGGGCGAGCAATTTACCAGCCTCAGTACCCTTCTTCCCAATTGAGCCCCTTTTAATACCAAAAGTTTTATCATATATGCCAATCTCATCATTTGCATAAAGTGTCACATATAATAGTTCACCAAGTTCAATAACATCATAAGGTGACTTTAGAGAAGTAATTCCATCCTTAATCAAAACATTAACATTATTATTAGCATCAAAATGTAATATTTCATTTCCTACAAAATTAACAGCATAATATCCGCCATATTGATCAGCTTTCAAAGACGTAATCTGATATCCATTTGGCCGTTTGTAAATAGAATTATTAAGAGAAGCGACTTGGACCAATCTTTCAACATCAAGTTCATTATGCAATGATATACCTCTTCTTTGTTCAATTATGGATATTAACTGTCTAAAATAAGCTGCCTTGTATCCTTGGGATTGCAAATTTCGCCATTCCATCAAAGCTTCCTCAACATATCCCAACCTATAATAAACATTACCTATCCAAAAATGATAATCGAGATTGCTTGGATCAAAACTTAAAACTCTCTTAAAAGATAATAAAGCATCATCATAAAGCCCATTATTATAAGAATTAAGTGCCCATTTGAATTCTTCTTGAGCATCTTTGTTGGTCACTATACCTTGAGAATTTAAAACAAATGCGCTTCCAAAAAATAAAGCAACTACATTCAATATTAAAACCATTTTCTTTATACTTAAGCAAATACTATACAAATTTGGTATTGTTATACAAAACATATTATATATATTATACTATGCAATATCGCATATTAATATCTGTACCATTTAATATGCAATATATTTTTATGAATAAATATTAATAAAAAAGAGGAAAAATGAAAATAAGATATTTCTGCCTAGCCGCATTTTCAGGCATGCTTACAACTCTGGCAATCCCAAATGAAATCAAAAACATAGGATATTCAAGCATTGGTCTAGTTGCATACATACCACTTTTCATCGCATTAATTCAAATAAAGAATAAAAAAACTCTCATCAGTTTAACAATCTTTTACTTTTTAATAGCTAATAGCCTACAAAATTTTTGGCTTGCATTTTTTCATTCATTTGGACTAATCACATTCCTAGGAGCAGTATGTGGATATATTCCTTACGCTTTAGTTTTAGGATACTTGCTATACTATTCACTCAAAACTTTTAAGAATAAAACATTGACCTTAGCCATACTCTTCACATTTTATGATTACTCAAAATCAATTGGATTTGCAGCATATCCTTGGGGATTTTCAGCCTTTATGGTAAATAACTTTAATGATCTCATACAGGTAGCTGACATTTTTGGGGTCTTTTTTGTATGCTTCATCGTTTACTTTTTTAATGCAGGAATTGCAAATTTTTTCATAAAACAAAGCAAAACAAACACATTAAGCCTATTATTCTCCATTCTATTAGTAAGTACATCTTTCACTTACGGTATCATGAAAAAACAAGCATTAAATCCAATCTTAAGCAAAGAAATAGATACTCTAAAAATTGCAGCAATCCAACTTAATATCGATCCTTGGCTACCTGGAAATCATAAAGAAGGAATTAAAACATCTATTAAACTTACAAAACAAGCATTAAGAAAACACCCAGATACAGAACTTGTACTCTGGAGCGAAGGAGTATTAACTTTACCATTTAATTCTTACAAAGATTATATTTACTATGATGAAGAATTGATTGGGCTATATGATTCAATAAATGAACTAATAATAAACAGCAAAGCCTACTTTGTCATTGGTTCACCTTCAAGAACAGATAAAAGCTCATTCACATATCAAAATTCAGTCTATGCAATAAACCCTAATCTTAAGATAGAAAATATATATTCTAAAATATTCTTAGTTCCATTTTCAGAAAAAGTACCATTTTATGAATATAAATTTGTAAGAGATTTTTTCCGTCAAAACTTTAAACTTATAGGACAAATTAACGGAAATAAGCTTGAAATCTTTAAGCTCAAAAAATTCAATTTGGGCTTCCTAATATGCTATGACGATGCATTTCCAGATCTTGCAAGAAGCTATAAAAAACAAAACGCAAACCTATTATTAAACTTTTCAAATGATTCTTGGTCACATACAGACTCATCAGAGTGGCAACACTTCGTAGTAGCAAAATTTAGAAGCATAGAAAATGGAATTAAAACTGTTAGAGCTACAAATTCCGGAATAACTGCTGTAATAAATGAATATGGAGAAAATGTTCAAAGTCTAGAAACCTTTAAAAAAGGATATCTAATATCAAAAATAAAATTGCCTCCAAGATTCACAACAATCTATGAACACATTGGAGACTTATTTATATATGCTCTGGCAATAGCAGTTGTAATTATGACACTAAGATTCTATTTTATTGAAAAGAGTACCCATTTATCATCCTGATTTGCAAAACATAAAGTCTGAACATCTCTCCAAAATGGAATATTTTTAGTAAAATCATTTTTCTTAGTCTTAACTTTAATGCTATAAGAAACATCCGTATTTTTTATAACATTTAAAGATTTGAGATCATAAAAATCATCAGCTGCAAGATAACTCATATCGTCCTTATCAACATCATTTGAAACAATCTCTAACTTTGAAATAAAATCAGCTCTAGGTTCAACTTTTCCCAAAACTTTAACCTCATTAGCCATAACAGAATTAAGTAAACTTAAATCCTGGAAAAGAAGAGCTCTTACAAATTTGCTAAATTGAAATTTCACTGCTTGTTCTTTATGCTTCTCTCTTTCCCTATCTGCAATATATTCTATCTTAGGAGAATTTGTCATCTCACTAATTTCAATTTTATCGTGAGTTATCCCTGGAATATCATCAAGTTTAACATCATCAAATGCAAGAAAGTTAACCTCACCCTCCAATCTAATCTTAGAATCAATTTCCTCTACAGCAGCTTTAAGATTAACTTCTTCCTTCAATTTTGGATAAATTTCTAAAGCCTTCTTTTGAAAAATTTTTCCCTTCTTAATTTTTCCAACATCAATGTATCTCTGTCCAACTTCATAATAAAAAATAGCAAGTTCTTTTTGTCTATCATCAACTAAAGAACTATTTTCTGCAAATAAACTTATAAAAGCAAACGGCAAAAACAATAACACCAATTTTCTCATGCTAACCTCCACTAAAAATCTAGTCATTATTAAAAAACAAAAATCAAACTATAAATAATTCATAAGTAATTATATTACAAGTTTCTCTTTAATAAAAGCAATAAGCTTGCTTTTGTGTTCATCATCAAAAATATCCATGCTATCATAATCAAATTTCAATTTAGGCGATAAATTATAACTATCATACCAACTTAAATATTTCTCATTAAGGCCTTCAAGATACTCTCTAGGAATACCCGTTTCAAAGCTTCTATTTCTATTCTTAATGCGACGCTCAGCCTCATCAACGCTACAATCAAGATAAATCATCAATACGGGTCTTTGAGAATGCTCCAGCATATTATCAAGCAAATCAAAATATATCCTACATTCAGCATTGGAAATATATCCACTCTCATTTAAAAGAGAAGCAAAGACACGATCACCATAAATAGATCTGTCAAGTATCCCTCCCTTAGTCTTAAATATAGCCTTTATAAGCTTAAACCTTTCATTTAAAAAATTAATCTGAACTGAAAAAGCCCATCTGGACTTATCCTTATAAAACTTATCTAACATAAACAATGTAAATTCATTATTTAATTCACTGTAAAAAGGAATATTAAACTCTTTAGACAAAACATGCCCAAGCGTAGTTTTCCCTGCCCCAATTAAACCCTCAATTACAATCACCAAAATTGCCTCCAAAATCTCTAACTAATATTTAATAGTAGCTAAAAACAACATCATTTAAACACATAAAAACATAAATTATTAAGAAATATCAAGTAACAAAAAAGTTTAAAAAACTAAACTCAATATTATTGAATTCAGAATTTTTAAATCATTGACATTAATTGAAATAAAAAATAAAATCTCTAATATAAGAGACAATTCCATCTACTTTAATGCTCAGTTTAGGGGAATATTGAATGAATGAGAAATTTGAATTAATCGATTTAAATACCAGAATAACATTGTCTAACAGAATAATTAAAAAATTCATAAAAAAAACAATCAATAAATTTATAAAGGCAAGTCGTAAAAAGTTTTTCATCCTAAAAAGATTTATCAATGAAATTAAAGCATTAATCAAAAGGTTTAATTTATATAACATAAGTCATAAAATCCTAAACAACCAAAGAGGCTACGATTATAATTGGCCAAAACTTATATGCCATCATCTTAACCTCTTGACAGCAAAAGATGTATTAATGGATAAAACCTATGCTACGAAAAAAATATAAAGAGTATATCAATGCTTTTATATCAAATTCTATAAATTTTAAATAATGGATATTAAAATATCAAATGAAAAAGTAGCATCTAGTCAGCATGAAAAGACTTAAATGAAGTGCTTGTATTTGGCAATAATTTAACGAATTGAACATATGAGGGAAAATGAAAAATTATAAAAACACTGTATAAGACTGAAAACATCGTTTCTGTAATGAACAGATAGCTTATTACAGAAACATAATATTTTTAAAGGACGATAAATATTTTAGAAAGTTAATTTCAAATTAGATCTTATGTAATATTAAGGAGGTTAAAGAATGATTTATATACGATTTAAAGAATTTATTGCAGAATTTTTAGGCACATTTATTTTGCTAGCACTTGGAACAGGTTCTATAGCAATGACAACCCTATTCCCATCAAATCCTGCTGTAGCTGGAGAAATAATAAAGGGGGGCTATACAAATATAGTACTTGGTTGGGGCCTAGGTGTAACATTTGGGGTTTATACAGCTGCAAAAATTAGTGGTGCACATTTAAATCCTGCCCTTAGCATTGGACTTGCTAGTATTGGCAAATTTCCAACGTCAAAGCTTTTCCACTACATTTTAGCACAAATACTTGGGGCATTTTCTGGAGCTCTAATGACACTAATTGTATTCTACCCTAAATGGATAGAAATAGATCCTACATTTGAAATTACCCAAGGCATCATGTCAACTTTTCCCGCTGTCTCTGGTTTTTGGCCTGGATTTATTGACCAAATATTTGGAACATTTTTATTGATGTTTTTAGTTCTAGTTGTTGGAAAGTTTGTCAAGGAAGAGACTCAAAACCCATTTTTCCCCTTCATTATTGGAGCAATAGTTCTAGCCATTGGAATAAGCTTTGGAGGAATGAATGGTTATGCTATTAACCCAGCAAGGGATTTGGGGCCAAGAATATTACTACTACTGGCTGGTTTTAAAAATCACGGTTTTGATGACATGACTGTATTCATCATTCCTATATTAGGCCCAATAATTGGCGCTATTTTAGGTGCTATAGTTTATGAATTTACCTTAGAAGACAAAAATAATCTTAAAGAATTTTAATATAATCCAAATAACATTGATTATTTGGTTATTGAAATAATGCTAAGGAAGGGCAACTACTATGAAATATATTCTATCTCTTGACCAAGGCACAACTAGTTCAAGAGCGGTAATATTCGATAAGAATGCAAACATAAAAGGATTTGCAAAAAAGGAATTTAAACAAATTTATCCACATCCAAGTTGGGTTGAGCACGATCCAAACGAAATATGGGGCTCTCTACTAGGAGTTATGGCAGAAGCTTTAGCAAACGCAAGAACTTTTCCCAATAATATTGAAGCAATTGGAATCACAAATCAAAGAGAAACGACCATTATTTGGGATAGGAACACAGGACATCCAATTTATAACGCAATAGTCTGGCAAGACAGAAGAACCGCACAACTTTGTGATGAATTAAAATCAAAAGGAAAAGATAAAATTTTTTTACAAAAAACAGGTCTTGTATTAGATGCTTACTTTAGCGGCACAAAAATAAAATGGATACTGGACAATGTTGCAGGAGCAAGAAAACGAGCAGAAAAAGGGGAACTATGTTTCGGAACAATAGATACTTGGATAGTATGGAACCTTACTAAAGGAAAAATACATATTACAGATTATTCTAACGCATCAAGAACTCTACTTTTAAACATTAAATCACTTAAATGGGACTGTGATCTATTACAAATATTAGACATCCCAAAATCACTTTTACCTGAACTTAAACAAAGTTCCGAGGTGTATGGCAAAACCGACGCTTCCGCACTGGGAACAGAAATCATTATTTCAGGAATTGCAGGGGATCAATTTGCAGCAACATTTGGACAAGCATGTCTTCAAAAAGGAATGGCTAAAAATACCTATGGAACTGGCTGCTTTGTCACTGTCAACATAGGAAAAAAACCCATCATAAATGAACAAAAAATTTTAACGTCAATTGCATGGGGAAGAAAAAATTCAATAACTTATGTTTTTGAGGGAAGTGTTTTCATTGGGGGAGCTGTAATTCAATGGTTAAGAGACAATCTAGAACTATTTAGAAAAAGCGGTGATGCAGAGGCAGTAGCAGCCTCAGTAGATAATAATGGGGGCATTTATTTCGTGCCAGCATTTGTAGGACTTGGAACACCTCATTGGGATCCTTATGCCAGAGGAATGATTATTGGACTTACAAGAAGCTCAACAAAAGAACATATTACAAGAGCGGCTCTTGAAAGCATTGCATTGCAAAGCTTTGATGTACTAACCGAAATGCAAAACTCTATTCAAGAATTTGAAATAAAGGAATTAAGAGTTGATGGGGGAGCTAGTAAAAATAATCTACTTATGCAATTCCAAGCTGATATTTTACAGTGCAATGTTGTAAGGCCCAAAATCACAGAAACGACCGCTCTTGGTTCTGCCTATCTAGCAGGACTTGCTGTTGGATATTGGGAAAGTGCTGAAGAGATTACAAGTCTTTGGAAATCAGATAAAATATTTGAACCTTCAATGGAAAAAAGTAAAAGAGAAGATTTAATCTATAATTGGAATAAAGCTATTAAGAGGGCAAAAGCTTGGATTTAATAACTTCCATTACTAATATTTCAAATATCCAAAGACTAATATTTCTTAAGCTATACACTTAATATATAAAATTAAAATTTGGTAAATACATGGAGTATTCAATTATGAAAAAATTATTCAATTTTCTAAAACCAGCACCTCATATAAAGAGAGTACACAAAGAATTAGAAGAATCATTATATAAAAAATATAGATTTCAAATATTTATGTCAATATTTATAGGATATGCTGGATTTTATTTAACGAGAAAAATCTTTGCATTTGCTATGCCAGCTCTTGAAAAAGACGGTTTTAGCAAAGGGCAATTAGGAACAATTTTATCTGGGGTTTCAATTGCATATGGATTTTCTAAATTTATTATGGGAAACGTCTCAGATCGAAGTAATCCCAGGTATTTCTTAGCGCTAGGGCTATTTCTAACAGCAATAATTACCATTATATTTGGATTATTCCCGTGGAAATCAATTGAAAGCACCATAATTGCAGCAATATTAATGTTCATTCTAATGTTTGTAAATGGATGGGTTCAAGGCATGGGATGGCCTGCGTGTGGACGAACTATGGTTCACTGGTGGTCAAGAAAAGAAAGAGGACTAACTGTTGCCACATGGAATTTATCTCACAATATAGGAGGGGGAGCAGCTGGAATAATATCCTCTTGGGCTCTGTTTTATTTTAAGGAATGGCAAGCTATACTTTATGTACCAACAGGACTAGTAATAGGAATTGCAATATTTGTTTTGCTTGCACTAAGGGATACACCTCAATCTGTAGGATTACCACCAATTGAAGAATATAAAAATGATTATCCTGATAACTATACAGAAAAGGCAGAAGAAGAACTTAATACAAAAGATATATTTGTAAAATATGTCCTTAACAATAATCTGCTATGGTATATAGCTATTGCTAATGCATTTATATATTTTGTAAGATACGGGGTCCTAGATTGGGCACCATCATACCTCTTGCAAGTAAAACACTTTTCCATAAAAAACTCAGGATGGGCATATTCACTTTATGAATTTTCAGCTATTCCTGGAACAATAGCTTGCGGATGGATATCTGATAAAATTTTTAAAGGAAGAAGATCGGAGACTGGAATAATTTTCATAACCGCCACTCTTATTGCAATAATTATATATTGGCAATTACCAGAAAATAATCCAACACTCACAACTGTTATCTTGGCAATAATAGGATTCCTAATCTACGGCCCTGTTATGCTTATTGGTCTTCATGCTCTTGATCTTGCACCAAAAAAAGCTGCAGGAACTGCTGCAGGGTTTACAGGATTATTTGGATACATAGGGGGTTCTGTTACTGCTAGTGCCATTACAGGAATTGTATTGCAACACTTTAATTGGGACGTCTACTTCTATCTATTAATAACTGCATGCATATTTGCAATAATATTTATGAGTTTAACATTAAAGAAAGAGAAAAAAATTAATGACACTAATAAACTACAATAGTAATTATTACAATAGGCATTATATAAAAATAAAAGGTTAATAAATTATGTTATATAATATAATAATCATAAGTATGAGAGGTTAAATAATGAAATCAATTAAAGCAAAATCATTAATATTTATAATTAACATTTTTCTCACAATTTCCTGTCAGGGCGAAAAAATGAGTCAAAACCAAAAATCACCATTAGTTATAGCTCACAGAGGTGCCAGCGGATATCTTCCAGAACATACCTTAGAAGCTAAAGCATACGCTTATGCCTTAGGAGCTGACTACCTAGAACAAGACATTGTTTTAACAAAGGATAATATTCCTGTTATAATGCACGATCCAGAACTTGATACAACAACAAACGTTGCAAAACTATTTCCCGAAAGAGCTAGAGAAAACGGAAGGTATTATTCTGTTGATTTCACACTAGATGAACTTAAATCATTAAGCCTTAGTGAAAGATTTGATCCGGCAAGCAGAAACCCAATATATCCTAACCGTTTCCCCCTAAATGAACATGATTTTAAAATTCCAACTTTAGAAGAAGAAATACAATTTATACAAGGATTAAATAAAAGCACAGGTAGGAATGTTGGAATTTATCCTGAGATTAAAAAACCATTATGGCATAAACAACAAGGTAAAGACATATCTAAAATTGTAATAGAAATTTTAAATAAATACGGATATAAATCAAAAGAAGACAAAATTTATCTTCAAACATTCGATTTTGACGAATTAAAGAGAATAAGGGAAGAACTTGGATATCAAGGAAAATTAATAATGCTTGTTGGTGAGAATGACTGGGATGAAGCACCAACAGACTATGAATATATCAAATCAGAAGAAGGTATGGCAGAAGTTGCAAAATATTCTGATGGAATTGGACCTTGGATACCCCAAATTATAATTGAAGGCAAAATAACAGATCTTACAAGTTTAGCACATAAACATAATATGGAGGTTCATCCTTACACATTTAGAATTGACGCATTGCCTTCATATGTAAAAGATGCAGATGAACTATTAGATTTATTATTCAACAAAGCAAAAGTAGATGGTATATTTACAGACTTTACTGATACAGTAGTGAATTTCATCACAAAAATAAAACCATAGCCTTAATAAGGAGAATATTTAACTCTTATGAGTAAAAATGGAAAAGAAGAATTAAAAAACATTGATAATCAAGCTTTTGATTTAATCATAGTTGGCGGAGGAGCAACTGGTCTTAGTATTGGAATAGATTCAATTACAAGAGGATACAAAACTTTACTCATTGACAAATTTGACTATGCAAAAGGCACCTCCTCTAGATCAACTAAGTTAATACATGGAGGAGTAAGATATTTAGCCCAATTTAATTTATCTTTAGTAAAAGAGGCCCTACATGAGAAAGCGTTATTTGAAAAAAATGCACCTCACCTAGTTAGTAAACGTGCATTTATTACCCCCATATACAACCTCTTAAGCATACCCTACTACTATTTTGGACTAAGTTGGTACCATAACCTTCTTGGAAAGTACAAAAAGTCTAAATATAAAACAAAGCTACTATCAAAATCCAAAACAATAGAGAAAATGCCAAATATCAAAACCAAAGGCCTTAAATGTTCTGTTTTATACTATGACAATTCATTTGATGATGCTAGGATGGCGATAAGCATGCTTAGAACTTTTACTGAAAAAGGGGGGATTGCGTTTAATTATACGGAACTTACAGGTTTTACTAAAAGAAACGGCAAAATATCTGGTGCTATTATTAAAGATACTATTAATGGTGAACAAGTCATTATTAATAGTAAATGCATAATAAATGCAACAGGAATATTCGCAGACGAGCTCAGAAAATTAGATGATACTAATGCAACTAATATTATAAAACCTTCCCAAGGAACACATTTAATAATTAAAAAAGACAAACTACGTACCAAGTACGCAATGCTTATGCCTACGACAAGCGATAAGAGAGTCTTATTTTCTATACCTTGGTATGATGGTATTATTTGCGGAAGTACAGATATTTCAATAGATAAAATTGAGGAAGAACCCAAAAGACTAGAGAGCGAAATTGAATTCATAATAAAAAATATGAATAATTACTTAGATATTAAAATAACAAAAAATGATATTCTAAGTGTTTACACAGGAATTAGACCCTTAATAATAGATCCCAAGAAAGAACAAAATACCTCAAAAATATCAAGAAACGAGAAAATATTTGTATCAGACTCAAATCTCATTACAATTGCTGGAGGGAAATATACTACTTGCAGAAAGATGGCTGAAAAAGTTATACAAAAAGCAATAGACGCAAAATTAATACCTGATTCAATTCCCAAAACAGAAAATTTAAAGCTGCACGGGTATATAGAAAGGGAAGAAGCACTTAAAATCCCTGAACACTTTAGAGTTTATGGGAGTGATTTTAAATATCTAAGTCAAATGAAAGACTTTAATAACAAGATTCACACCGATTTGCCATTAACTGAAGCTCAAATAACTTTTGCCATTGAATTTGAACAAGCAAAAACTATTGAAGACATTTTATCAAGAAGAACAAGATCTCTACTTCTCAATGCAAAAGCCACAATTGAAGCTACACCAAAGGTAGCTGAGATTATGATGCACAAACTTGGC
Source organism: Borrelia hermsii DAH (assembly GCF_023035675.1). NCBI lineage: Bacteria > Pseudomonadati > Spirochaetota > Spirochaetia > Spirochaetales > Borreliaceae > Borrelia > Borrelia hermsii. The sequence continues at coordinate 252,548 of NZ_CP073136.1, forward strand.
AAATCTGAAAAATGGAAGAACGAACAAATAAAAAGCTTTAAAGAAGTAGCAACAAAATATTTAGCTTAATAAATGGGGGGTAATAAATCCTCCTTATTTTTATAGTATTAAGTGGATTAAATCTATTATTGCATAGAAAGATAAACACAAACTTGGTCTCACCTAAGCAAATTTACAAGCAATCCTTGAATTTCCTCAAGGCTACTTAAAAGCTTAATCTGAGAAACTTGATTCTGCAAAACAGAATAAGCAAGTTTATCAAGCTTTTCATTAATAATTCTAATAATGCGATATTTAGGTCTCCTTAGCTCTCCATTATTACCTCCCTTTTGTTCTTTAAGAGAGATAGAAAATGATAAAATAATAGATAAAAATTCTCCTATAGTTTTTTTATAAAAAATTACATTCTGACGAGAGGGTTCACTTAATAATTTTTCACCGACATCATTAATCTTATCTAACATATCTTTAACTAAGTCAATATTAAATTCACCATTTTCAAGAACAATAAAATGTTTATCTTCCCTTACAAGTTCAGATTTAAATATCGCAGAAAAAATATTTGTTCTATTGGCATTAGTCTTTTTCTTGGCAGCCTTATAGTCCTTTGAATCAAGATTTAAAGCTCCTGCAACTAAATTATTAATCTTCATCTATCTTGCTCATATCATTAAATAAGTACTTATTATTCTCATCTATGCGATCATCCTTCACTGCTTCGTCGCATTTCATTCCCTTATTCACTTCAATTAAAATATCTTCATCAACCTTATAAGAATCTGTATAAATCAACACATCTTTTTTAGAAAAACTAAGACTTCCAATACCAATATTCATATACCCATCAATAATTGCGCCTTCTTCAACTTCAATTGACTTACATGAAATATTGCCAATAATGCATCCTGACTGAAAAACCTTAATTTTATTGCTAGCATGCACATTTCCAAGAACTATTCCAGAAACAACAACCTCATTTGCATTAATATTTGACTTAATTCGTCCCGTCTCACCAATTATAACCCTTTTGGTAGAATTAATAGTACCTAAAAAATCACCATCAATCCGAATAAAATTATTTGAAATTAGTTCTCCTTTAAAAAAATCACCTTTCCCAACAATTGTTTTTACCTCAGCAAAAAGTAAAGATGATGAAATTTTCTTATCCCTTTTAATACTCAATAGATTTAACATTTACCTTGAAGCCCCCGTTGCCAAATTTAAATACATATCAGGATTTACAACTTGAGATCCTATGCGAACCTCATAGTGAAGATGTGGACCTGTTGAATATCCTGTTTGACCAAGAAACCCAATCACTTGCCCCTTTCTAACATAAGAACCCTTGGAGATGTTTAAGCGAGACATATGCGCATAAAGAGTCGAAAGGCCATATTTATGCTTAATTTGCACAAAGTTGCCATAACCTGTTACCTGATAACTAGCTCTAACGACTTCACCATCAGCAGCTGCCACAATAGCCGTTCCAATTCTCACTCCTGCAAGATCTATACCTTTATGAATATACCATTGTCTGGTAAAAGGCTCAACAGCTGGACCAAAATGCAAAGAAACAACACCGTCTCCTTTAATAACAGGCCAAAGCGAAGGGATATCATTTAATAATTTATTTTGAGAATGAATTAATTTAACTATACTCTTAAGGGGAGAAATTGATCCTTCTATTGTATTCTTAACATTTTTAAGATCATTTAATTCTTTAAGTGAATTGGCTTCCAACATCTGCAAATCAAGAAAATCCGCAAGATCTCCATCCAATTTATCCCGATTTAAATTAATATTACTCTCCTTTATTTTTAAGGAGGTGCTAAGTTCATTTAAAACCTTAGAAAAATTACTAGCAACAGAATTAATTTCTACAACCGTATTCCTAAAATCCTCAATCTCAGATTCAGCAAGTGCATAACTTTTTTCAGTAGATTTAACAATAGATTTAAGAGTAACATAATTAACAGCAAGCAAAACAAATCCTATGAAAATCAAAATAAAAAATACAAAAAATAAAAATAGAGTTAAGAAAGAAATCTTTATATTCCTAACATTCCCTTTAACATGAGGAATAATCATAAAGCTAACATTTTGCCTGAAAAAAGAGTAAATATTACTTAAAAATTTAAGAAAGGAACTAAAAATCGCAAAAAAGATCTTATCTACTTTTTTTAAAAGCGATAGTATTTTAAATCCTCTTCTGTCTCTCATCATAAACCCCTCACCACACATTAACTAATCAACAGAGGTATTAAATATTAAAACCTATTTAAAAGCAGCCATAAGTGTTGATTTAATGATTTTACTATTTAATACCAAATAAAACCAAATTTTAACATCTATTTTCTATATAATCATTATCTACATTAAGTCATAATTAATCTCTACAAATGCAATAGAAATATCAAAAATACACATAAATGATTTATTATTATATACAATGAAAACATTATTCTTTGCAACTACTAATATAAATAAAATAAACGAAGTAAAACAAATTTTAGATATACCCAACATAAAAATAGAAATTCCTAAAAATTTTGATGTAAAAGAGACGGGTAAAACTTTTAAAGAAAATTCCTTAATAAAAGCAAAAGCTTTATTTGAATCTTTAGGTAGAAAACACCCTGTTTTTAGTGAAGATTCTGGATTATGCATAGAGGCTTTAAATCTGGAACCTGGAATTTATTCTAAAAGATATGATCAATATAAATTAGGAAAGAAACTAGGCACTAAGGAAAAAAATCATTTTATTATAGACTTAATGAAAGATAAGGAAAATAGGGCGGCCTATTTCATATGTATAGTTAGTCATATCGCCAAAGATGGGACAATAACAAATTTCGAAGGCATATTCAACGGAACAATTGCTTTGGACATTGATTGTTGTAAAAAAAATGGATTTGGATATGACCCAATATTTTTAACTACAAACAATAAAAGACTAAGTGAATTAAATCTCGAAGAAAAAAATAAAATATCCCATAGAGGCATAGCATTTACTAAATTTAAAAAATTTTTAATGCAATCTTTAGATTAATACTAGAAAACCGAATTTAAAGAGACATCATAAATCAAGTTTTCAATTCAATTGTAAAATTGCACGTAAAGATTTAAAATAATTATTATTCATAATAATAATAATTAGTGTCATATTAAATTCAAGGAGAAAGTTTAGTGATAGAGAGAAGCAAAATCAATGAAAATGACAAGTGGGACTTATCTTCTCTGTTTAAAAACAATGAAGAATATAGAGAAACGGTCAAAAAAATAAAATTAAAACTTCAAGACTTCAAAAAATATGAAAAACTAGAATTTGATCTAAACATTTTTAAGCAAGCATTAAATGATTACTATGAAATTGAAGAAGAGCTTGAGAGAACAGTATATTACACACACATTCAACTAGAAACAGATGTAAGCAATCAAACCTCAAACGAACTTCGCACAATTAATGTTAATTTAGAAACAGAAGCATCAAATGCCACTTCATTTTTTATTCCAAAAATTTTAAAAACAGATACAAAACAAGTAAGAGAATGGCTTAAGGACATAGAACTTAAAGATAAAAAAATAGCTATTGAAAAAATCTTAAGAGAAAAAGAACATATCTTAAGCGAAGATGAAGAGAAAATACTAGCAAACTATACATCTCTTTATTCATCTTATAATGATATATTCTCTGTATTAACAAATGCTGACATGGATTTTGGAGAAATTGATGGTAAGTCATTAAGTAACGCCACTTACAATCTATTTCTTCAAAATGAAAATCAAGAAATACGAAGAAAAGCTTTCTTAAAATTTTATCAAGAATATAAAAAACATGAAAATACATTAGCCAACACCTTAATTGCCGATATGAATAAAAATAAATTTTTGGCAAAAACAAGAAAATTTGAAGATACTATTTCAATGAAACTTTTCCAAAACAATATTGATAAGAAGGTTTACACAAACTTAATTGAAACGGTTAACGAAAATTTATCTGTACTTCATGAATATTACGAATTTAGGAAAAGCATACTTAACCAAGAATATCTTAATCACTATGATGTTTATGTTCCTTTAACAAAAGACATTAAATTCAAAAATTCTTTTAAAGAAGCTTGTGATCAAATTTTAAAATCACTAGAAATACTAGGAAATGAATATACTGAAGTACTCAGAAAAGGACTCTTAGAAGAACGTTGGGTTGACAAATATGAAAATAAAGGCAAAAGAGCAGGGGCTTTTAGTGCAGGATCATACAATGGAAAACCTTATATACTAATGAATTACAAAGATGAATCAATAAGAGATATGTTCACCCTGGCTCATGAGGCAGGACACTCCATGCATTCCTACTTTAGTATCAAGAATAATCCATTTCCGCAATATCAATATTCTATTTTTGAAGCAGAAATAGCATCCACAGTAAATGAGCAAATACTTGCAGAATATTTACTAAAGAATGAAAATGATATCGAAAAAATAAAATACATTAAACTAAACCAAATCGATGACTTACTTGCGACATTTTTCAGGCAAACAATGTTTGCCGAATTTGAATATATCATTCATGGCATGATCAATAAAGATCAGCCAGTGGTAAAAGAAACAATCAAGACAACCTATTTAAATTTACTCAAAAAATATTTTGGCCCAAGTCTTAAGTTTGATGAAAACAGTTCACTAGAATGTCTTAGAGTTCCTCATTTCTACTCGCCATTTTACGTATATCAATACGCAACAGGAATCACAGCTGCTCTTTTAATATATAAAAACATAAAAGATAATAAAAAAGATGCCACTAAAGATTACATAGAATTTTTAAAAACAGGGGGCTCAAAATATCCCTTGGAATCTTTAAAAGTTACTGGTGTCGACTTAAGTTTAAAATCAACAATAAAAAATACAATTAACATCTTTAAAGAACGTCTTGAGGATGTAAAAAAACTATTTTAATAAAGGAGTAAACCTTGGGGAAATTAAATCTTATTTTAGCCTGGTCAGTGCATATTTTAACAGCTTCCGGACTAATAATTGGTCTTTACTCAATAATCTCCATAATGAACACAGATTATAATCTCTTATTAAAGCTCACAATCCTTGGACTTTTAATTGATGGAATTGATGGCACACTGGCAAGAAAATTAAAGATAAAAGAAGTAATACCAACAATAAATGGAGAACTCCTTGATAATATTGTAGACTATATAAACTATACATTTATTCCCACAATATTTTTTTATTGTGGGAATTTCATAAAAGATGAATATAAAACAATAACTTGTATTGGAATTTTATTGGCATCAGCATATCAATTTTCAAGATTAGATGCAAAAACTAGTGATGATTACTTTAGAGGTTTTCCATCTTTATGGAATTTTCTAATAATCTTTAACATAATATTTAAATTAAACCAAACCACAAATCTTAGCATAATATTATTATGTATCGCATTCAGTTTTGCACCAATTAAATTCATCTATCCTTCAAAAACAAAAGAACTTAAATATATAACACTTCCTGCAACAGTAATAACCGCCCTATCAGTAATACTTATAACATTTGCAAGACTGCCAGAGACCTATTTAAAGATAGGCAAAACACTAATAATTCTTTACTGTTTATACCTAATTCTAATGAGCACATATTTAACTTACAAGACAAGAAAAAAATAACGAGGCATTATGCATATCATACTAGAATTTATAGATCTCAATATAAACTATTCGCCAATTGTATTTTTTGGACTACTTATCCTTGCAGGTTTTAACATTCCAATTTCTGAAGATGCAATAGTGATAATGGGAGGCATACTTTCTAGTCGAAAAAATGAGTATACAATCTTAATATTCCTAGGAATTTTCTGGGGCGCCTATATTGGAGATGTAATTTCATTTTATATAGGTAGATTCTTAGCTAATAAATTACTTAAACAAAAAACACAAACAAATAAACTAATCGATAAGATGAATTACTACTATAAACGCTATGGAAATTTAACTTTATTATTTGGAAGATTTATCCCATTTGGAGTTAGAAACGCAATATTTATATCAGCAGGAATGGGAAACATGCGTATTAGCAACTTTCTTATAACTGACTTTTTTGCAGCCATGATATCAATTACAACTTACTTCACATTAAGTTTTAAAATAGGTGAATCGTTTAAAATAATATTTCCCAAAATCAGGCTAATATTACTAATAACACTTATCATAATCACAATACTAATTTTAATAAGTTACATTATAAGAAAGAAAAAAATTCAAAAAGTTGACAAACTTTTTGAATAGCAAATATAATGTATATGCGCTGTGGTGGTGGAAGTGGTATACACGCTAGCTTGAGGGGCTAGTGGGCGGTAAGCCCATGCTGGTTCAAGTCCAGTCCACAGCATACTTTAAGGTAAAATTTAACATTACAAAATGTTAAGTTAATAACAATATAAATATTAATTTACTTTTCAATGAAGTAACTATGAATATAAAAATGCTATTATAAACCTTAAACAATTATTTGCTGAGGGACAGATGTCTGAATATAATTTCACTAAGATAGAAAAAAAATGGCAGGATTATTGGGATAAACACAAAACATACAAAGTTAATGAAGATCCAAATATTCCTAAAGAAAAACGAATTTACATTCTTGATATGTTTCCCTACCCTTCAGCTAATGGACTCCATGTTGGGCATCCTGAAGGTTATACAGCAACTGACATATTAACAAGATATAAACTCTTAAATGGATTTAATGTACTTCACCCAATAGGATTTGATAGTTTTGGATTGCCTGCAGAAAATTACGCAATACAAACAGGAGAGCATCCAAAAAAAATAACAGAAAAAAATATTAAAAAATTTAAAGAACAAATTAAAGCATTAGGATTTGCCTATGATTGGGATAGAGAAATCAGAACCCACGATGAAAATTACTACAAATGGACACAATGGATTTTCCTAAAATTATATAAAAAAGGTTTAGCTTACACAAAAGAAATGCCCGTATGGTACTGCCCTGACCTTGGAACAGTACTCTCAAATGAAGAAGTGATACAAACACCTGATGGACCTAGATCTGAGCGGGGATTTCACAAAGTAAAAAGAAAACCTTTAAGACAATGGATACTCAAAATCACAGAATATGCAGAAAGACTAATTAAAGATCTCGAAGAGATAGATTGGCCTGAATCTGTTAAAGAAATGCAAAAAAATTGGATTGGAAAGTCAACAGGCGCCGAGATCGAATTTTCAGTAAAGGCAAGTAAAGAAAAGATAAAAGTGTTTACAACAAGACCAGACACAATTTTTGGAGTAACATATTTAGTGCTTGCACCAGAGCATAGCATAGTAGATAAAATTACAAAAGATGAATTTAAACCTATGATCGTAGAGTATAGAGAAAGAGAAACTCTTAAAAGCGATCTTGAAAGAACTTCTCTTGAAAAAGATAAAACGGGAGTATTTACAGGCGCATATGCTATTAATCCAATAACTGGAGAAGAAATACCAATCTGGATAGGCAGCTATATACTTGGAACCTACGGCACTGGAGCTGTAATGAGTGTCCCAGCACATGATGCTAGAGATTTTGAATTTGCAAAAAAATATAATCTACCAATCAAACAAGTAGTCTCTCAAACAGGAAACAATGAAATACTAACACAACCATTTACTGAAAATGGCATTTCAATTAATACCCCTGAAGAATTTAATAATCTTAAAACTGATGAAATCAAAGAAAGAGTAATTAAATGGCTTACTGAAAACAAGAAGGGTCAAAAAAAGGTTAATTATAAACTTAGAGATTGGATTTTTTCAAGACAAAGATATTGGGGAGAACCCATTCCTATTATACTTGATGATGATTTAAATGAAATACCACTAGAAGAAGATGAATTACCTCTAAGGCTTCCAGAAATAGAAAATTATAAACCATCAGGTACAGGCGAATCTCCTCTATCAAGAATCCAAGATTGGGTCAATATTAAACGTAATGGAAAAACATATAAAAGAGAAACGAACACAATGCCTCAATGGGCAGGTTCCTGCTGGTATTACATACGTTACCTTGATCCAAATAATGACAATGAATTTGCAAGTAAAGAAAAAATTAATTACTGGATGCCAGTTGATCTTTATATTGGAGGTGCTGAGCACTCGGTATTACACTTACTATATGCAAGATTTTGGCATAAAGTTCTTTATGATTTAGGATATGTCAATACAAAAGAACCCTTTAAAAAACTAATAAATCAGGGAATGATAACATCATTTGCATATCAAGACGAAAATGGTATTTTAATTCCCAATGACGAGGTTGAAAAGAAAGATAATAAGTTTTTTTCCAAAAAAAATAATAAGGAACTCAAACAAATAGTTGCAAAAATGTCAAAATCACTCAAAAATATAATAAATCCAGACGATATTATTAAAGAATACGGTGCAGATTCAATGAGAATCTACGAAATGTTCATGGGCCCTTTAACTGATTCAAAACCTTGGAATACACAAGGACTAATTGGAATTTTTAGATTCTTAAACAAAATATGGACTATTAAGAACAAAGAACTAACAAAAGAATCAGCATCAAAAGAAATAATATCTGAACTTCACAAAACAATCAAAAAAGTAACAGAAGACATAGAAAATTTAAATTTTAATACTGCAATTTCATCATTGATGATATTTATAAATGAACTTTTAAAACATGATAAAAATTACTTAGAAATCTTCAAGCCTCTAACCATTATCCTTTCACCATTTGCGCCTCATCTAGGAGAAGAATTATGGGAATATATGGGAGAAACCCCCAGCATATTCAAAAGTGCAAAGTGGCCAGAATACGATCCAAATCTAATTATTGATAATACAAGAGAGATTGTACTGCAAATTAATGGCAAAATAAAAGATAAAATTATCTTAAACAAAGGCACAAATGAGGAAGCTCTTAAAAGTATTGCACTTAAAAATCACAAAATCATGCAAAATATACAAAATAAACAAATAATAAAGATCATTACGGTCAAAGATAAGCTTATAAATATAGTAACAAGATAACGAGGCAAAAATGGATTTGGAAACCTTAAGCATTAAATACAGAGTTTTTATATTAATAATATTCACATTAATAACAATTTTTTTAGGATTTTTCTTAAAAAACATAGAATTCGATTCAAACATTTTAAAACTTCTCCCAAAGAGCGAAAAAAATGAAGAAACAATAGACATAGACAACAACAATTCGCTCTTATCAACAATAGTAATGTTTAAAGATAAAAAAAATATTTTTAATAAAGAAACTTTTGGAAAAATTAATAAAGTAGCAAATGATATAGCCAAGATACTAAAAGTAAAACCCAACTCTGTTACAAGTATATTCACTTACTTTCCACAATTCAAAAAAGATGTATACACAGATGAAGATATGATTGAAATAAGAAATAAAGTCAATTCAACATCATTTATAAAAAAAATATTCATCAATGATGATGAAACCTTAATATACTTTATAGTAATATCAACAGCAGATGACAAAGCAAACTTTAGCCGAAATTTAAAGAGTGAACTTGAAGCAATGGAAGCTACAATTAAAAGTTATGAAACTGATGATCTTAAACTTTACTTAACAGGAGATCTTGTAATAAGGGAAAAAATACTTAATTACATGGCTGATGACTTTAAATTATTAGGTCCGTTTGCTACTCTTGTAGTAATCCTATCACTCTATCTTATTGTAAAAAATATACTAGGAGCAATAATCCCTGTACTAATTGCAATATTTGCACTAACTTGGACTTTTGGAATTAAAAGCCTTGTTATGTCTCCAATTACTGTTCCAGAAACCACAATGATAGTTCTCCTTATTTCGATTGGATGTGCTAATGGTGTACATATAATAAATGGAATATTAAAGAGAATAAAAAATGAACCTTACACTGAAAAAACAATAATAACTACAATTAAAACCCTCAGAACACCAATAATTTTAACTTCTCTTACAACAGCTTTCGGGTTTTTATCATTAATAACCTCATCAATTCAAGCATACAGAACAATGGGAATTTTTATGTCAATAGGAGTCATTATTGCAATGCTTATGTCCCTATTAGTACTGCCTGGAATACTAGTTAAAATACCATTTAAACATAAAAATAACGATAATAAAAACGCAAAAAATGCTTTCCTTGAAAAACTTTCTCTAATAAACCAAACAGTTACAAAATGGATATTAAATAACAAATATCTCTCATCTACTATGACTCTAATTATTTTATTAAGCTCAATTGTAGGTCTTTTCAACATAGAAATTAACTTTGACGAAAAAGATTATTTTAAAGAAAATACAAGCGTCAAGCAAACACTTAATTTAATGCAAAGAGAAATAGGGGGAACGTCTATTATCAAAATTGAAATTAATGGTACTCCTGGTGAATTCAAAAATGAAAAAAATATGAAAAATTTGGATTTAATTACAGATGAGCTTGACAAATTTACTGATAAAACACAATCCAGTTCAATAAACGGCGTCATAAGACTTATGAATTTTAAATTCAAAAAAGAAAATCCAAAAGAATATAGACTGCCTGAGAATCAAGCCGTCTTAAACAAACTAATACTCTTAATCAGTAGAAGCAATTCTATTAAGAACATGACCAAGATGTATATTAATGATGATTGGTCTCAGATATCAATAATCATAAGAACTGATCAAAATTCAACTGAAGAAATTAAAAATTTTGCCAACTATGCAAGTAATTTGATTGAAAAATATATGCCAGGACATAAATATCAATTTTCAGGGGCTCATGACAAAATATTAATAGCTAAAACCATGGTGACAGAACAAATTACAAATATTATTACAACACTAAGTGCAATAACAATATTGCTAATGTTATTCTTCAAATCCATGAAAATAGGAATAATAATTGTGATTCCAGTGGCATGGTCAGTATTTTTAAATTTTGCAGTAATGAAGCTTTTCGGAATAACACTAAATCCCGCAACAGCAACAATTGCATCAGTTAGTATGGGTATAGGAGTAGACTACTCCATTCATTTCTTTAATGCATTCATATTAAATTATCAAACAACTAAGGATTACAAAAAGGCTTTAATTGAATCAATTCCTGATGTGTTTAATGGAATATTTGCAAATTCAATATCAGTAGGGATAGGATTCTTAACATTAATATTTTCTACTTATAAAATAATTGCAACACTTGGCGCAATCATAGCCTTTACAATGTTAACAACATCTCTTGCATCATTAACACTGCTTCCATTACTAATTTACCTATTTAAACCCACAATTAAAATACGAAAGATAATAAAGGCAAAAATTACAGAATGAAATATGAAATAATAATATGATCAAAAAATAGTCAAACCTAAGATAAAATCTAAAAACCTTTAGATTTTAAAATAATAATTTAATAACTTCTCTCATATTATCTACAAGATGAAAATTTATGCCACTCTTGATGTTAATAGGAATGTCATCAAGATCCACTTTATTTGATTTAGGAATAATAATATGCCCAACCCCACTTCGTTTAGCAGCAATTATTTTTGCTCTCAATCCCCCAATAGCCATTACATTGCCTGTTAATGATAACTCTCCAGTCATAGCCAAATGAGGTCTTACCGTTTTATTAAGAGCTAGAGATATAAAAGCACTAGCAATAGTAATCCCAGCTGAAGGTCCATCTTTTGGTGTAGCTCCTTCTGGAATATGCAAATGAATCATATATTTTTCAAAAAAAGACTTGTTTACCTTAAGCTCATTACTAATACTGTTCACATAAGTAAACGCGATATTTGCAGATTCCTTCATAACATCTCCAAGTCTACCTGTCAACTTAATACCAGGGGACTTAGACTCAGTTTTTACAGTTTCAATTACCAAAGTCGACCCACCATAATTAGTCCACGCAAGACCCATTACCATACCTGGTGACATGACTTTATGCAAAAATTCTTCTTTTCTAAATACAGGAATACCAATATATTCTTCCAAATTTTCCTTAGAAATTTGATATGCCTTAACAGACTTATCTTCAATAAGTTTTCTTGCAATTTTGCGAACAATTTGCTTTAAATACTTCTCAAAATTCCTAAGTCCATTATCTCTGGCATATTCCCTAGCGATTTGAACAAGAGCTGAGCCTTGAAATTTTAAAGAATCCTTATTAACACCATTTTCCTTTAAGACCTTTGGTATTAAATATTTTCTTGCTATCTCTATTTTCTCATCATCAACATATCCTGAAAGCTGAATTACTTCCATTCTATTTAATAAAGGTGTAGGTATTGTCTCAAGAGAATTAGCTGTCAAAATAAAAAACACATTAGAAATATCAAAAGGCAAATCAAGATAATGATCTCTAAAATTAATATTCTGCTCGGGATCTAAAACCTCAAGGAGAGCTGAGAATGGATCTCCATAATTAGATGCTGAAACCTTATCAATTTCGTCTATTAAAAAAACGGGAGAGTTTGTCTTTGTAATTCTTAGTCCTTGAATAATTTTTCCAGGCAATGCTCCAACATAAGTTCTTCTATGTCCCTTAATTTCTGATTCATCCCTCATGCCACCCACAGAAAACCTAAAAAATTTAGTTTTAAGAACCTCAGCAACAGCTGTTCCTATTGAAGTTTTACCAACCCCAGGAGGTCCAACTAAAAGCATAATAGCTCCTTTTTGAGATTTTCTTAATTTAAGAACAGAAATATATTCAATAATTCTATCTTTAACTTCTCTCATGCCATAATGCGTTTTATCTAAAATCTTTTCTGCCCTTTGCAAATTAAACCCATCAAAATTAACTTTTGATTCTCCCCAAGGAAGGTTTGTAATAAGTTCAAGGTAATTTCTAACCACAATATATTCAGATGAATGTTTTTCAAGAAATGAAAATTTTTCAAGTTCCCTCTCCACTGCTTCTAAAGCCTCTCCCTTTAATGCTAAAGCATTAATTTTGCCTTTAAGTTTTAAAAATTCACTACTCTTTTCATCACCAACACCAAGTTCAGCCTTAATAGCTTTAAGTTGTTCCTTTAAAAAGAATTCTTTTTGTTGTTTTTCTAACTTTTCCTGAATACCTTTAGCAATTTTATTTTGAATCTCAATTAAATTTAATTCTTCATAAATCAACTCCAAGACCTTTTTAAGCCTATCCTTAACGCTTAAAGTCTCAAGCACTTCCTGATGAGCATCTTTTGAAGATGCGATCATTCCTGCAACAACATCACACAATCTACCCTTATCTTCAATGTTCACCATGTTTAACTGAAATTCGGGCATCTTTCTATGTGAGAATATTTCTTTGGTTCTAAGCAAAATGCTGCTATAAATTGCCTTTGACTGAACATCATCCTTTTTAATCGGAATCTGCTTTAAATAATCAACTTCAATTATCGGAAAATCTTCATTAAGAACAACCTTAACAAACCTAACTCTATCAATAGTTGAAACAAAAATATTATATCCACCATCAGGAAGATTAATTTTTTTCACTATTTTAGCAGTAATACCAACGGAATAAATATCCTTCTTATGATTGATAATCAATTTATCATTCTTACTGCCTGCCTTTTCTAAAAATTTATCACGCAATACAAATAAGGAGATAATACCATTGCCTTTAATCACATAATCAACAGCCTTCATATCAATATCAGAGACTATAACAATTGGAATAAACATACCTGGAAATACAGGATGCGATGGCACTGCAATTAAAGGCACTCTCACGGGTTTGTCAAAATGCGGTAAAATGCCTCCAGATTTTTTCGAACGCTTCTTTCCCTTAGAAACAGTATCTTTTACTTCCTCCATAGAATATTCAATCTCCTTACGCTTCATTATAACAAAAGAAAATTTTTATGAGAATTCATTTAATAATGAATTTTTTTATTATACAATAATGTATAATGCGGTTTAATAAAGTCAATGCAATCATAACAAATCTATATCACAAAAAAAATTATTCCCTATTAAACCTATTTCATCCAAAAGGAATCATTCACACAATAATTTATAATTCTACTATAAAAAAATTTAAATCCAACATCAATAACTTAGTAAGAGCCAACTTCGAAATAGTAAAAGAAAATAATTTATGCAAAATCATAGAAGTCAATGATGAAAAATTTATTATTCAAGATTTAATCCACGAAAAATTAACAATCATTCATCTTTGGGTCAAGCTTATTAATTTAAGCTTTGATGATGGGGAATGCTTTAAGCTATTTACCGAAGCTACAGAGGCACTAAACATATCAAGCTTAGAAAAAGCACATTTAATTGACTTGCAATACAAGATAAGATTTCTAATAATAAAAGGATTTTTATACTTATCAAAGTTATGTTTTAAATGTAATAAACAAATAGATAAGTATTATTACTATGATATCCATATTAACGGATTTAATTGTATAAACTGCACCAATAATAAAAATAACTACATTAACACAGGAAGTTTTAAATACTTAGAATATACAACTCAAAAGAACATAAATGCAACATTAAATATAAATTTAACTAGTAAGTCAAAAGAACTTATTAAAGTTATGATCAAAAATAAGATCAATACAGAATTTGAACAAACATTACTCTAAATAAAGCAAACTGGAATAAAACATGAAAATTTGGAAAAAAAAAGAAATTGATATCCCAAAAGAAAATGTAGTCAATATCGCAAAAAAATATAACATTAGCCTTCTTGAAGCAACACTACTACTTAGAAGAGAAATTAAAGAAGAAGATTTTCTATTTTTTATTGAAAGTAGTGTAAATTTAATGCACAATCCATTTTTATTAAAAAACATAGACAAATTCACTTATAGAATGAATGAAGCTATTGCGGAGAAGGAAAATGTATTAATATTTGGAGATAAGGATGCTGACGGTATCACAGCTACAATCATAATGTATGAAACTCTTAAAGATTTTGGAATAAATGTAACCTATAAGATACCCTCCAATGGGGAATTTTACGGTCTTACAAAAGAGATCATTGATAAGGCATTTGAAGATAAAATCTCAATAATAATTACTGTTGATTGTGGAATTTCCAATATTGAAGAAGCAAACTATGCAAGATCAAAAAACATAGAAGTAATAATTACAGATCATCATCTTCCAAACAAAGAAATTGACATAGAAAATATCATTATTGATCCTCATTTAAAAGGAGATCCCTCTCCATTTAAAGAAATAGCTGGATGTTACGTAAGTTTTAAAGCATGTCTTGCATTATACCTATCCACTACCAATCTTTATAATAAAAACATGGTATTTTTATTTCTAGAAAGATTAAATAATAACATTACACTTCATGCAATAGAAATAAACAACTACATGTTTAAAAAGTACATCGCCCTCGAAAGCAATAATGACTTGCAAATCAATATTAATAAGCTAGAAGAATTCTCAAAAAGTAAATACGTAATTGTATTTAATAAAAATGAACAAAATCAACTCCTAAATGAGTTCTTTAATTATAAAATAGATATCGAAACAATTGATATTAGTGAAAATTTTGTAAAAAAATATCCTAAATTTGCCAAAAAAACACTAAAAGAACTAATGCAAATTACCAAATATTGTAAATATAGAAAAACTGATACTAAAGAAAAACTATATTACGTATTTTACAACATAATATTTGAAGTAAATAAAGATTTACTAAAAAACTGTCTTAAAAGACTTAAATTTGTCGCAATAGGAACCATTGCTGATAATATGCCAATTATTAATGAAAATCGAATAGTTGTAAAAGAAGGACTTAAAGAAATCGCACTAAGAGAAAACATATCCATTAATTACCTATTAAAAGAAGTTAATATACTAACAAAACCAATCATCACTTCAACAGATATTGCATTTAAAGTCGCTCCAATATTAAATTCAACAGGCAGACTTGAGAAAGCAGATATTACAATTCAATTTTTATTAGCCGAAGATACTAATCAGATAGAAAATAAGTTTAAAGAAATCAAAAACATAAATACTTTAAGAAAACGCAAGGAAGAAGCATCTTGGATTGCACATGATGAGAATACCATTTTCAAAAATGATAAATTCATAGTATGTTACGACAAACAAACTCCAAAAGGAATTAGTTCTCGAATGGCAACAAGACTTTCCGCTTATTATCAAAAAGTTGCCGTTTTCCTAACAAAACAAGAAAATATCATTAAAGGCTCCATAAGATCAAACAATAAAGTAAATTCAAAAGAATTAATTTCAATGATACCAAGTCATTTAATAATAAATTCTGGGGGACACAAAGCTGCTGCTGGATTTACACTCTATGAGGCTGTATTAAATGAATTCATAAAAGAACTTGAAAACGCTCTTGACAAAATAGAATACAAAGAAATACATGAAGATTCAATACTAATCGATGCAATTATACCTAAAGACTTCAATAAGAGAGAACTTTTAAAAATAATAGACTTATTTGAACCTTACGGACATGGTTTTAGAGAATTTATTCTAATGATGGAAGATATATACATTCAAGATCTAAGAACAATTGACAAAAATGGAACTTCAAAACATATAAGCATGAAAATCAAAAATAATAAAGATTATTATAGGGCTATTTACTTTAATGGCACTCAAAAAATCCAAGAACTTGGTATTAAAGATGGCCAAAATATAGACATAATATTCACAGTTGGTGAAGACCTTTACAATCAAAACGACAAAATTTTAAAAATTATTGATATCAAAAAGAGAAAAAATTAGTGCTTAATATTAAAAGCCTTTTATTTATATTGATAACAGGATTATTTAAGATAAATGCAGTAAATAATGATATCATAAAAATTTACTATAAAAAAGAAGCTTTTCAGGGAGAAAATATCTACTTTGCAAGCACCAAAAATTTCAAAAAATTGTCTCTTTTAGGTACAAATCAAAAACCTATTTTAAGTGCTTCCCCTTTCAAATTCAACGTAGGAAAAAGAGAATATCATATAGCCATAATAGGAGTCACACCAATGATCAAAGAAGGAAAAAAGAAAATCAAAATAGAATTTGCAAATAAAGAATACATAAAGGAAATAGAGATAAAAAAATTTGCATTTAAAAAAACAACAGTCAAACTTAACAAAACAAAATCCAAACTTATTAAAAGTCAACAATCACCTAAAGCAAAAGAACAAGCTCTCACGTTATGGAACATAATTGGCAATATAGGAGATACAACAATTTACCACTACGATACATTGGTTCATCCAATAAAAGATCAATATAAAATAACTAGTCCTTATGGGGACCAAAGAATTTATATGCAAGACAATAAAAAAATATCAAACCATAAAATGCATAATGGAAAAGATTATGCTCCACTTAAAAGAGAAAAAACACCTATTTTCGCAGCTGGTAGAGGGAAAGTAGTATTTGCAAGAAATAGAGAAATTACTGGTAAGACCGTAATTATCCAACATTTACCAGGGGTATTTACAATTTATTTACATCTCTCAAAATTTGGAGTTAAAGAGCACAAAATAGTAAATACAGGAGAATATATTGGTCATGTTGGCAACACAGGAATTTCAACAGGACCCCACCTACATTTCGAAGTCAGAATCAATGGCGTTGCAGTAAATCCAGATTTTTTCTTAGAACAAATGCTTATTGACAAAAATCAAATAATCAATAACACTAAAAGGATAGAGTAAAAATAAGGAGGTGATTTTTTGGTAACTGTCAATGTTGACAAAAATGAAGGACTAGAAAAAGCATTAAAACGTTTCAAACGAATGATTGAAAAAGAAGCAATAATTAGAGAATGGAAAAGAAGAGAATATTACGAAAAACCATCCACCATTCGCGTCAAAAAAGAAAAAGCATTCAAAAGAAAACAAGCAAAAAAAGTAAGAAAGCTAAAACAAAAAATCGGAAAATAATAAAATAGGGATATTCATATTGAATGTCCTTTTTAATATTAAATAAAAACATCTCGGGGTTTTGAACCATTTACAGGACCTATATATCCCATTTCTTCCATTAGCTCAATAATCCGTGCAGCCCTATTATATCCTATCTTTAATCGTCTTTGCAGATAAGACGCAGATGCTTTTTTAGTAGAGCGAACAATTTCAATAGCTTCCTCAAACATGGGCTCATCTGAAGGATTTAAAACCACAGTATCAGCTGCAACAGCACTATCAATAAATATCTCATCATCAATATAATTCGGGGTACCAAATTTTTTGACTTCCCCAACTAATCTGTAAACTTCTTTTTCATTCAAAAATCCACCTTGAATTCTTTGGGGAAAAGGTGTAGTAGGGCTAACATAAAGCATATCTCCTTTTCCTAAAAGTTTCTCAGCACCTGATGCCCCAAGAATTATCCTTGAATCCATAGAACTAGCAACCATAAAAGAAATCCTTGAGGGAAAATTAGCCTTTATTACTCCCGTAATAACATCAACTGATGGCCTTTGAGTAGCAAGAACTAAATGCATTCCAACGGCTCTAGCCATAGCCGCAAGCCTAGAAATCAAATTTTCTAAATCTTTTCTTGCAGAAAGGATCAAATCTGCGAATTCATCAATAATGATTACCAAATAAGGTAATGGCGCTTCATTTAACCCCTCTTCCAGTATTTTTTTATTATAAGCATTAATATCTCTAACAAGAAAATTATCAAGAAGAACATATCTTCTCTCCATCTCATCAAGACACCAACGAAGGGCTTCCAAGGCTCTATTTACATCAGTAATAACTGGGGTTAACAAATGTGGAATATCATTAAAAAGCTTAAGCTCAACCACTTTGGGATCTATTAATACAAGTTTGACATCATCTGGTGATTTTGAAAAAATAATTGAAGCAATTAGTGAATTCACACAAACCGACTTCCCAGCACCAGTAGCACCTGCTATTAAAAGATGGGGAGCGGTAATAAGGTCAAAAACAACATTACTGCCATTAATTTCTTTACCAAGCGCAAAAGGTACCTTAAAATCATTTTGAAATTCTTTACTATTTATTATTTCTGAGATCAAAATAAATTTTCGTCTTTTATTAGGAATTTCAATCCCAACAGCTTCTTTACCAGGTATTGGCGCAATAATCCTAACCCGAACTGCTGCAAGTCTTAAGGCTATATTATCAGATATAGAAGTTATTCTTGAAAGCTTAATACCTTTATCAGGACGAACAGCATACATTGTAACAACAGGTCCTTTAATAACATCAATAAGCTTGGCATTAATATTAAATTCTCTAAAAGTTTCTTGTAAAATCATCGATTGCCTTTGAATTTCTTTCTCATATTCAATATCTTCAGCTTCACTTGTAGGTTCTCTTTGATCAAAAACAGAAATATCTATTAAATACTTACCAATATCCTTATCTACTAATAAGTCTCCACCATTACTCTTGGCAATATTATTTATTATTCCTTTATGTCTTATATCACTAGCCTTAATTTTCCCACCAGATACTAACTTATTATCCTCAAATTCTGTTAACACTTTATACTTAGAATCATCTTCAATATTTAAATCACACTGAGACTCTTTAAAAGATTGCTCTTCTGATAATTTTTCATCTCTCACCTTTGACTTACCAAAAATAGTTTTATCTAAATCAACATCTAAAGGCTTATTGGGCTTTCTCAAAAAGGCTTTAAAAGACCATAAAGCCTGATACTCTTCATCATTAATAATATTATCTTCCCGATCAGAAGTCTTATTTGTATCTAAATTACCATCACAATCTTTATAAACTTTAATATTTTTTTTAATTTTTAGAGTACTTAAAAACGGAAAACAGGCAAACACACTTTCAAACAAGATTTTAAATTTAAATACTATAAAATGGAAAGTATTTAAAATAAAGCTAGTATCTTTAAAAAAGACATAGTTTAAGTAAATCCAAACAATAAGTTCCAAAACTAAGATAAGAAAAACAAAAAAATTACCAAGCATAATCCCAAAATTACTTAAAAACCAATTAATAAAATTAGAACCCTCAAGCTTAGAATTAATTTTTAACCAAAATGTTAAAGTAAAAAATAAAATAACCGTATAATTCCAATTAAATATAAATCTCTTGCTAAGCATATTGGTGCGATAAACATACCAATTTACAAGCGGATAAAGTATCAGATAAAATGACAAAAAAGAAAAAGTATTTAGAAGCATATGACCTATGAGATTAAAAACAAAAAATATGAATATATTTCCTACAGGAGTTAATGCCACAAAAAGCGAGAATGATATAACACCCAACATAAAAAAAAATAAAAACTGAAAATAATGATAAAAATTTTTCATACTCTATTAAAATCAAAAAAGGAAATAAACTAAGCTTACAAGTATAATTAAATAAACCGAAAAATAATAAAGTTTACTATCTTGAAGCATTTTAACAAATAAACTAATTGAAAATAATCCAACCAGAAAAGCAATAATTGCCCCCAGATTTATCTCAAAAATACTAAAAAGCATATCTGATTCAAATAACTCCTTATACTTTAAAAGTAAACTTCCAAAAACAATAGGAATCAAAGATAAAAATGAAATCTCAAATGACTCTGACCTGCTAAACCCAAGCAAAACTGAAGCAAAAATTGTAATTCCTGAACGAGAAATACCCGGCATAGCTCCAATTCCCTGCATAGTCCCAATCAAACACCCCGCAAGCAAGATATTCCTTTTCAAATCAAAAATTACAATCCTAGATTCAAGTAAAAACAATAAAATACTTGTCACAATAAAATTAATTAAAACCAAATTAAGAGTAAATAATCCCTTAAACATTTCTATAAAAATTCCAATAAATGCTGTAATAATAGTGATTATTAATATGAGTAATATTAATCTTAATTTGGCAAAATCACATTCAGTAGTTTTTCCTAAAACAAATTTTACTAAGACTGCCACAAGTTCTAATATACGCCTGCAATAATAAATCATTACAACTAAAACAGTTGCAAGGTGCAAATAAATATCAAATACTATTGGGAGATCAATATGCATAAACTTTTTTAAAAGCAATAAATGCCCTGAACTAGATATGGGCAAAAATTCAGCAATTCCTTGAATAAAGCCTAAAATCACAACTCTTAAAACATTTTCCATCTAGTTATCAACAACCTAAAAACTCTTGGGAAATTTACCCATAATATACTCTATGATAAAATCCATTCCCCTATTCTCATATAAAGCATCATACAACACGCAGTAAACCAATATTTTCTTAATATAATTCCTAGTTTGCCCAAAAGGAATTGCTTCAATAAAAAGCTCCTTGGGTAAATGTCCATAATCCTTCTCCCATTTTCGCACATTTCCAATTCCACCATTATAAGATGCAAGAGCTTTATATACCTCTCCTAGCATTTTTATCCTTTTATTTAAATAATAAGTTCCTATAATAACATTATCTTTTGGTTGTTTCAAATCATAATCATAATATTTAATCTCTCTAGAAACATCAATTGATGTTAAAGGCATAATTTGCATAAGTCCAATAGCACCAGGTTTAGATACAGCATCTCTTTTAAAACTACTCTCAGCCTTTATTAAAGAAAACACAAGACTAGACTCAAGTCCTCTCCTCTTTGACCAATACTTAATTAAAGCACTATACAAATACGGATAGATACGCTTATAATCATCTCTACTTAAAGCCGAATTCTCCTGTCTTACAAGATAATTAATAGCAAGTGTAGATTCATAATAATACTCATGCTTCACAAGTTCATCATAAAGATTACGATAAAAATTAGGAGAAAATCTATAACCATTCTTAAAATCATTAGCAACAAAAGCACTAACATAAGAATGCAAATTAAATTTCAAAAACCCCTCTAAAAAACTTTCATAATCAGAATGATCATACTGAATATCTAAAGCATTTTCAAAATAATCATTAATATTTTGATCCAATAAATATTTGCTCATAAATGAGGAATAAGAGGTCCGATTATACTTAATAGAAGAATATAAAAGTTCACTGTACTCATCTCTTGATTTAGGAGAAATCAATTTATGATATATAAGCCTTGCATTAATAAAGGAAAGTCTAGATAAAACAGAACCATCAATTACATCTTTACCATTACGATAGAGTGCATATAAATTATCATAATCCTCAAGTTGCACAGCTTCTAAGATATACCGATCTAATGCCCTAATAAAACCAAGATCGCTCTTATCTTTGCTTGTATAAAATCTAGCTATGTTTTCTGAAAAATAATTTCTTGTATTTTCAAGAAATACTAAATTGCTAAAAATTTCATTAAGCATTTCTAATCTATAAGGTTCATTTTCAAGAGAAGTATTTTCTAAATATTTAACTATGGTAAGAAAACCTACGTCCTTTTTTAATCTTAAATTTATAAGCCCTAAATAATAATCCTTATAAATACTATTTAAATTACTAAAAAAAGATAATGCCTTGCTAATATAACCTGAATCCAGAAAAGCCTTATAAACATCATTTAAAAATACAAAGTTATCATAATATTTCTTAAAATCATCATTTAATATATTGATTGCACCTTTTAAATCTCCATTAGCTACCAAAGCTTTAAATTTAATAAGATTTAAAAAACTTGGATTTAAAAGACTGGATCTCTCTTCAAGAACAAGATAATCATGAGCCCTTACATGTAAATATTCTGCTGGAAGCTCTTCAAATAATTTCCTGAAATACACCAATGATGAATTAATATCAGAAGCGTTAAAATAAAGAACCGCCTTAAATAAAAGGTTTTCATTCTCTTGAGACTGTACAAAATCCATCTTTTCCAGTTTATTTAAAACTAAAAGAGCCTCATCATTCTTTTTTTGCCAATAAAGACTTTTAAAATATCCTAATATAATAAATTTATTATTATCATATCTTTTGTAAAGCTTACGCCCAATAAGTTCAGCCTCAGGGTATTCCCTTCTAGCATTATAATATTCAAGAAGCTTAACACCAGCAAATTGAGATGCAATATCATTACTACTCTTTATTGCCTTATGCATATATTCTCTAAACTTTTCATCATATCCTATTTTTTTAAAAAGATAGGCAACATACACATAAGAATTTGAATCTATGCCAAAATAGTCATCGAAACTTTGTCCCAAATAGTCAAAATTCCATAACCAACTCAGATGATTTAAATCAAAATCATTCACATTCCTTTTAACTATATTGTTACTTAAAGATTCTTTTCCAAAAGAACAAGAAAATAAACTTAACAAGAACAAACAAACAATTTGCTTAAACATAATTATTTTTTTCACATTTAGTAATTTTTTCTTCCTTATAAAAAGAATAATAAGAAATTGCAAAATTTCTAGGATTTAATACTTTAGAAAAAATCAAAAATAATGAAAAGAATATCAAAAGAAATAAAGAAATAAGACTTAAATAAAGCATAGAAGTTTGAATAAGGCCTTCTTCTGAATCCACATCTAATCGACTCTCTTCAAAATCTGTAGCAAAATTTTCATCACTCAAATCCAAAACAACATCACTAAATTCGCTCTCATTCAATTCCTTATCAATATCTGTAATAATATCGTCAATATTCCAATCATCAGAATAAGACTCTTGCGAAGCATTAACATTAATATCACCAAAATTAGTGTTATCATCTTCAACTAATTTCACATTATTAGTATCAAAACTATCAGAAACAACACTCGCATCACTAATATCAACAGGAATATTATTTAAATCGGAAACATCTTGACTAACAGTATCCTTATCACTAAGGACATGCTCAATTCCATTCCCTTCGTCAATATTATTCTCAAACTTATCCTTTGTAAGCTCAAAATCAAAATTCTCTAAATTAAGATTAGACTCAGAATTTAAATTTTCACTTACCAATATATCATTATCTAAACTTAAAGAATCTGATAACAAATTTAAATTATTCTCATTACTGGAAAGCTTCTCGTTTGTAAACAAAGACTGGGGATCAAATAAACTATCAACATTATCTAAGCCAACATCTAGAGAGCCATCTTGTTCAACAACACTTCCAAATTCTTCGGCGAATCCCTCTTCATGCTTTGCCTCACTAAACCTAATGGGCAAATCATTCGACTTAGCATCCTCCAAACTAATTTCTCCTGAGCCTACAGCAAGATTAATCAAGCTTAAATCAAACTTAGATTTATTTGTAATGCCATCACACTCACCATAAACATAAAGCATCATAGAATCTATTTTAAAATAAACATTTATATTAGAACTCTCTTTTCTAAGATTATCTAAGAAAAAAGACCCAATAATAACAGGATTAGAAAAATCTTCATACTTACTAATATAAAGATCCAATTTCACATTAGTTTCATCTGCAAGCTTACCCAATACTACTCTCTTAACAGTAGTATCATCCAAACTTAAAATCGAAAAATATTCATCATTAGAAAGCCTTATGGCTAAAAAACCTTTCAAGAATTCCAACCTTTTTGTTCTTTTGCAAAAACAAATTCATATATTCATATATAATTAACTATAACAATAATATAATATAATTAATATTATATTCAACTTGTAAGTAAGCTTTTAGGTAAAAGAAAAAATACCCAAAGGCTATGCATTACTTGTTTTATATGATATTACTAAATATGATTTTTTAGGAGAAGTTAGGGTGTTACCATTATTTATAATACTGTCCTCAATTGCAATATCTGCTGTGGTATTTTTATTCTTTAAAATTGCAATATCAAATAGCAAAACAAGAAAAAAAGGTAGACATAACAAAACATTAAACAAAACAAAAAAAATAACAGAACAAGCTGCAAATATGTTAAAAACAAACCCAAATGACATAAGTGCTTTGCAAACTCTAAACGATTATTATTATTCCAATAAAGACTTTGAAAACGGAATTAAATATGCAAGAAAATTATGCCAACTTGCAGAAGAAAATCCTATAAATCAAGAAATAGACTCTTTTAAGGCTTTCTTAAGTTATGGTTTTTATAATCTTGAGAGAAATTTTAATGCAGAAGCATTAGAATTTCTTAAAAAAGCATATGTCATAAAAAAAAATGATATGGATGTGAATTACTATCTTGGAATAGCTTTCCTACGAAATGCACATTACAAAGAAGCACTCCATTATCTTACAAAGATATATAAATGTGATAAAAATAATAAAGATGCTTTAAAATACATAGGAATAACTCTCTTTTATACAGGCAACTATACTAAAGCTGTTGGAATATTTAGTGGTATAAGCAAATATATACAAAATGATATAAATGCTCTATTAGCATATGCCCAATCCCTATCTCAATTAAATCAAGACCATCTTGCACTTGATATTGCAAACAAAATCAAAAATAAAGATGGAATGATATATGAAGCTCTCCTAATTGAATCTGATATTAATTCAAAAAATAACAACTTAGCAAAACTAGAAGATAACGTTAGAGAAATGATGAAAGTCAAACCTGATTTACCTACAAAAATATTTCTTAAACTCTTTTACAAACTAGGAGAACTATACATAGAATGTGAGAACTACAAAAAAGCAACCGAGGCGTTTACTCAAGTTGAAAGAATTGACCCACACTATCAAAAAATAGCTGAAAAACTAGAATTTAGTAAAAGACTAAATGAAAACTTAGCATTAAGAATATATCTTAAAAGTCCAAAAGAAAAGTTTGATAATCTAGCCAGTGCAATTATCCTTAAAATCTATAAAAATAAGTTCCAAGTAAGAGATAAAAAGATAAATGAAATAACCTCACAATTTATAGACATGAATTTCCAACTATCAAATAATCAATGGGAAGAAAATCTAATAGTCCGATTTGTCAGAACAGAACAAAAAAATTTTGGTGAATTATTTTTAAAAGACTTTATTTCAAAAACTAAAGAGAGCAAATTAAAAGGACTCTGTATTGCACCAGCCATATTTTCTGAGAAAGCCAAACAAATCATTGAAGGTAGGTTAATTGACCTTGTAGAAGGAAAAAAATTAATACAAATACTTAAAACATTGGATATATCAAAGTATATATAGCCACTATCTGAGGTATTTCATAGGATTCCCTGTTTTTCCATCTTTAAAAATGGTGAAATGTAAATGATTGCCCGTACTATACCCTGTACTTCCCATACGTCCTATTATTTGTCCTCTTGAAACCCTTTGTCCAACTTTAACTGCAAAAGAACCTAAATGGGCATAAAGGGTTTGAAAACCATTATTATGAGAGATAACAATATACTTCCCATATCCTCCAACACTAAATCCAACTGTTACCACAATACCCTCTTTTGTTGCAAAAATAGGTGTATTAGCTGCATTTGCAATATCGATCCCATTGTGAAAACTAATAGTCTTAGTAAAAGGATCAGGACGGTAACCATAACCTGATGTAATAATTCCTTGGGTTGGAAATAAGAAAGTCTCTCCTAAAGCATTTCTAAGTAACTCCTTAGACATTTTTCCCCCTGGAATAAATAACTTTTGCCCTAAATAAAGAACTTCATTATCAAGATTATTAGCATCAAGGATGTCTACTTTGGGAATCTTATATTTGTTTGCAATTGATGAGAGGGAATCATTTTTCTCAACAGTATAAAGAACTCCTTTCATATTAGGCACATTAATAACAAAATTGGGCCTAATGCTCCTCACATCTTTAATATTATTATAAGAAATTAAAGTCTCACTCGTTATGCTATACCTGGCTGCGATATGAGAGAGTGTCTCTCCCGGCTTAATCTTATGCTCAACTACCTTTAAAACAAAAGGTTTCCTTACAGTTGCCTCATAATTATTTGTATCTACTCCAAATAAATGATTATTGATCTGAGTCAAATCTTGATCGCTATAGTATAAAAAAGTATCAATAAAATAATCTTTGGGAAAACTTAACTTACTTAGAAAAATATACGAACCATAATACGAAAAAATATTCAAATAAAAAATTAATACTAAAACAAAAATTATCGCATTAAACTTAAAAATAAAACTATAAGTTAGCTTGACATCATAAGCATTAATCATTGAAAGTCGAATCTTCTTATAAGAAGATCGGTACTTAGAATCATCAATTCCTACCATCCTACTAACTAAAGTTAAAAATAATAATTTAATTACATCAAAAAGCTTCTTTGGAATATTTATAAAACGAAAAAAATTATTCCGTTTCCGTCTACGGAAATTACGATTATTACCAAAATCTCTCAATTCAAAATCACCTTTAATTGCCCTATCAAATAAAAAATTTCTGTTTCTTTTTAATATATTCTGGTCCTTTTTTGGTATAATCATGATATGCCTTATTATACAATATACACTAGAAATTTCAATTTCTTAAAAAGTCTCAAGTGGATATTTTTTAAGAAATGATCAAATTCCATAAACAAGTATTAATACCCATTTTACTAGCTTCAATAGTAATGATAGCAATCATTAAAATATCTCTGTCTTTTCATTTAGTCAAAGGTTCTTCAATGTTACCAATAATTTTAGAAAAACATTGGATCATAAATAATAAACTAGCTTATGGACTTAGACTAAAGAATAGGGAAACATACATCATATTATGGGGCACACCCAAAAAAAACGAAATGGTACTTATTAAAGACCCTATAACAAAAAAAACATCTGTTAAAAAAATTTTTGCCATTCCAGGAGAAAAATTTACAAAGTTAAACAAAAATGTAATATCCATACATAATTTAACCTTTAATATAAATAAAGAACATCTAAAAAAATTAGAAAGTATATATATCCCAAAGGGTTATTACCTAGTAATAGGAGAGAATAGACAAGTCTCCCTTGATTCAAGAGAATACGGGTTTATCAATATCAATGACATTATTGGAAAAATAATATACTGCCTGTAAACCCTCAAATAATAAAAATTAATATTTCTCAATATTAATCTAAATAAATGCTTAAAGCAATTCCATTTTCTCTTCTAACTCATCACTCGAGCTAATATCTTCTAACAAAGCAAGAACACCTTCTCTTTGAAGATTACTATCAAAAGAAGCACTTGTCATTCTTATTTCAACTGACTTAGACGCATTAGTATCTAAATCTTTTGCAGAAATGCTTAAAATACCACTCTCATCCAAATTAAAAAGTATTTCTATCTTCGGAACACCCTTTAAAGCCTTTTGTATATTGCTAAAGAAAAATCTACCTATGGAATAATTTAAAGATGCCTTCTTATACTCACCTTGAAGCACATGTACCTCAATCTCTTCCTGATAATCATTAGTTGTTGTAAATATTTTTCGCTCACTAACAGGCAATAAAGTATTTCTCTTAATTAACGTAAAAAATCCATCATTATAAGTCTCAATACCAAGAGAATAAGGCGTTACATCTTTAAAATCAATAAGAGCACTATTATTTGAAAGACTAAAAGCCTGAATAGCCGCTCCATTTGCAACAACCTCATCTTGATTTAAAGAATCTAAAACCTCAATTTCAGGAAAAACTTCTCTCAATCCCTCTTTAACTAAAGGAATTCTAGTTGAACCTCCTGAGAGTATTATTTTTGAAATACTCTCAAGCTCAACACCTGCATCGGCAATACATTCATTTGTAAGATTAATAGTTTTCTCTATAAATTCCTTAATCATAGAATTAAAATCATCTCTTTTAAGTTTATAATTCAAATGCTTGCCATCAAGAAAAGGCAATACAATACCAACTTCATCCACAATAGATAAATTCTTTTTAGCCTCTTCAATTCTGTCTCTTATTTGCTCAAGAAGAACAATATCACCTAAATTAATATCAGGATATTCTTCTTTAAAATGCATTAAAACATGCTTTTCTATGATTTCATTAAAATTATTGCCACCAAGCTTCTTCTCACCCTTAACTGCAAGAACAGTATAAGTATCATTTTGTTTTTCTAAAAGAGTAACATCAAAAGTTCCACCACCAAGGTCATAGACAAGAAATAATCCATCTATTTGTTTTTCAAAAGCATAAGACAAAGCGGCTGCTGTTGGTTCATTAAGTATTGCCCGACATTTCAATCCTGCAAGACTTGCAGCTTCTACCACACCTCTTCTTTGAATTTCAGAAAAATAGGCAGGAACAGTTATTACAACATCATTCACTTCTGTCCCTAAAAACTTTTCAGCATTCATCTTCACATTTAAGAGTAAATAAGACGCAATATCCTCAGCTCTATATGTATTGTCACCCACTTCATAAGTAACTTCAGTGCCTATATCAACTTTAAAATTATAAAAAGTCTTATCTGGATTTACTAATATCTGATGTCTAGCAATACTACCAACAACAACACCAGAATCTGTAAAAGATACAATAGAAGGTGTCATTCGCTCACCCCTATCATTTAATATCACCCTAGAATTAGAATCAAAATAAGACGCTACAGTATTTGTAGTTCCAAGATCTATGCCTATCCATTTTTCCATCAACTACCCCTATGAATTGAAACAATTAATTCAATTTCACCCAAATCCAATTTCAATTTTTTAGCAATAACTTCTAAAGACATTCCTTGCTCATAAAGCGAAATAACTTGCTGGCGAATATTATATCCTTCCTTGATTATATTCTTCTCAATAGTAGGTATTGAATAATCTAAATTACTCTTATAAGCACTACTATCACCTTTCATGCCAAAATTATTATTTCCCATTGAAATTGAATGGGCATTAAATCCTAATAGCCTTTGATCAAGTATTTCTATCCTCTCATCAACTTCCTTAATAATCCTATTTAAGCTCTCAATCTTTATCTCAATGATATTTATATTCCTATCAGTGGCTTGATTAATCTCAATAATAGTTTTATCCACCTCGCTCCTAAATTTCCTAAGTATGCTATTAGATTTCATTTGTAAACTAATATAAACATGAAAATATATAAAAATAAATATAATTAAAATAAAACAAAAAACAACAAACATACAGAATGTCCTATACTAAAACTATCGCTCAATATCAACTTTTCTTCCAATTTTTGGATCGTGCAAATCAATATCATCTATACCAGATAAATCTCTCTTGGCAGTCTCAACCTTTGATATTGTAATAAAATTGAGCTTACTATCTGTGCTCTCATCAGTCGGATATATGCTATTTATTTCAGAATCAACATGATAACTCTTATTTTGATTTGAACTTAAATTTTTATTTTCTCTTATTCGTCTCTTCCTTAAATCTTCATTTAAAATTTCACTAACCTTAAAAGCACCTTGAGTGATTATCTTCACAATCTCAGATGAATTATTAATATCCATAAAGCTACTCCTATAATTTGTAACCTATTTAGATTCAAAAGGAACATAAGCTACCATTTTAATAATATTGTCATCCTCTACAAAGGTGATATTATGATAATCTCTTGGAAGCTCATAATAAGCATCTTTAATATGCAACTTAACCCCAGCATAAGTTATATACTCAACAAAAATCTTACCATCAGTCTTACTATCTTCAAGCGCCCTCTGTAAACTTTCCTGCTTATCTTTTACCATCTTTATTTCCAAAATTAAGATATCTCTCTCATTAATAAGCTCATTACAACTATCAATCTTCAAAGATTTCTCAGCTTTATCAACAGTAAGTTGAATGTTCTTCTTTAAGGCAGAAATATCTTTTGTTAAAACTTCCAACCGTTTCTCAATCTTTACAAGATATTCAGCAAATCCAGATAGCAAAGCTTTTATTTCAGGATCATACCCAACCCAAATAAAAGTCTCAGCATTACCCTCAGATCCAATAGAATATGCTCGAATCTCTTCTCTTGCATGAACATCAGAACCAACTATCTTAGATTTCTTTCCAATGCATAGCACTTTCTTCGTACAAGAAACAAAAGAATTGACAATTCCCCTTATAACTTCAATATTACCTTCACATCGTACATTAACATTTTCTAAAAACTTGGACTTAATAAACTGCTTTGCATAAATCTCTGAACCACCCTTTCCATTAACTCCACTGCGAAGAACCATAGATCCATCTGTGCTTAAATTACATCTACCAACAAGTCCATTAACTTCTATTCCACCCTTAGCCATAATATTATATCCATCTAAAACACTTCCCCTAACAAGCACCATACCATTATTTACTATATTCCCAGTACCAGGTCCAACATCACCCTCAACAATATAAACATCATGCACAGAAACAACACCATTTGAAATAGATATATATCCATCACATCCTGCAATAATCTTATTCCCTTCCATTAAAGTATTCTCTCCCAAAATCAAATCCAAATCTCGACCATTCTCTGCTTTTAATATTTTCCCAAAAACAGTATATCCATCAATACCTTCTGATAAGGGAATAATTTCTGCAAGTTCATCTCCTTGATTAACATTTCTAAGCTCATTATCTACATCACCATACTCGCATGAATACCTACTCTTAGCAATAAAATTAATATAAGCATCTTTTCCCTTAACAGGATTTGCTCCCTTTGCCATCTCAACTGGTTCACCATAAAACGGATAATCTACAAAATCTCTTATCTTATCCTTAAGAACTGCTCGATCTGATACTCCATATTTTTTAAGAATATTATAAATATCTTTTTCTAAAACTTCAGCACCAAAAGGCCCAGGGACAGTAAATTCAATAGTTACTGACATTGAATCTTCTGATATATGAACCATCATAGTTACACTCTCAGCAAGATCGGCCTTAAAAGCAGATACTTGTTCATACTTACCATCAGCATTCTCAACTACCGATCTAATAAAATCTTTATCTAAATCCTTGATGTTACTATAGGATGCAAATTTATCCATTACATCTTTAAGCTTAACAACACTCCCATCTCCCTGAGCAGGAGTAACTTTTAAGAATACTCCCTTGGCAGTTCTCCTTATAAAAAATCTCCCATCAAGAGACGTAACTTCTTCAGATCCATCTTGTGAAGTTAAAGCATCAGTAACACCAAACTTTGAATAAGAATTCCTATAAGCAACTATTTTCCATTTTCTCTTACCATATCCAAATAGTCCATTATTTCCGCGTACCAAAACCTCATAAGCCAAGTCTTTATAAGGAACTGAGAGTTCTAAAGAAGCATCATTTAAAGCCTCTTCAAGGGTATCTGCTTCCACCTCTATCAAACTAACACTATTCTCTTTTTCTAGATAATGCTTAATTTTATTCCTCAAATCGGTAAAATCGCTAATGTCAGCCATAATTATTCCTTTTTATTAATCAAAGTTTTAATAGCCTCAGCAACAATTTTTGGATCAGTCCTCTCAACATATGAAATCTGATCTAATAATTTTTTATTAAATTCAATATCAAATTTACTCTCTCTAGCATCTTCATCATATTCACTAAATTTTTCCATACGATCATAATTATCATTATCAATATTCTTATTCTCATTAAGAGGAATATTTTTAGGAGCAAGGTTCATGTTATCTGATTCGGGCTTACAGTGTCTATTCTCATTAACCTCATCAGTATCATCACTCAAGATATCATCTTTAAATAGATCATACAAATACTTTTTATATACAAACTCAAGCAAAAGCCCAACACAGAAAAAAAATATAAACTGAAAAAACGCTCTAAATAATACTGTAATAAAAGGCACACGAGCAAAAATGCCAAGCATCACCGCAAGAATAAATGCAAATACACCAAATAATAAAACATACTTATTGATCTTATTAAACAACATATCACCTATTCCATGCCAAAAAATTTAGATATAAAACCTATTACACCTCTTCTTCTTTTATTATCAAGAGTAATCTCTTCAAGAGCAGCTACAATAGAATCAAGACAATAACTAGCCTTACTATTAGGATTTAATAAAATAAAAGGCCTTTGTTTAAAAACAGAATTCCTAATATTCTGGTCTTCATAAACATAGCCCAAATAATCAATATTTAAATTTAAAAACTGACTTGATATATCAATGACCTTTTTAGCCACTACTTTTCCCTCACTTACATTAGCCACCCTATTGACAACCAGTCTTAAATTTTTTAAATTTTCCATTTTATGAGATAAAACCTTGATTATGCCATAAGCATCGGTTATAGAAGTAGGTTCTGGCGTTGTAATAATAACTACGTCATCACTAGAAAACAAAAAAGAAATAACCTGTCTTGAGATTCCAGCACTGGTATCTATTATAACTATATCATATTCATAAACTTTTAATAACTCCTTTATAAACTGATTCATCTCGGCCTCTGATAAATCTAAAAGTTCTGTCGTCCCAGAAGCACCAGCTAAGAGATCAATATTATATTCCGTTTTTGTTATTACATCCTTAATACCTCGGCCTTGCATAATCATATGATAAATACTGTACTTTGGAATGACTCCAAGCAAAATATTGATGTTAGCCATACCAATATCTGCATCAAAAACCAAAACTTTCTTACCAAGGCTTGCATACTTAAGAGCAAGGCCCACGGCAATATTACTTTTGCCAACTCCACCTTTGCCACTAGTAACGGCAATAAATCTTGTCCTATTATTTTGAATTTTATCATCAATAACAAAACTAGCCCTATTATTCAATCTCATAATATCACGTAAACTTTGAGCCTGATCTTCCATCATACATTATCCTTAATAATAAGATTTGCTTTTTAGCCTTCGAATAAATTCAACATCATCACTTATCCTATATCCATTTATTTTCTTGATAAAGGTAAGCGGTTCTGCAATACTAATATTATGAGGAACAATTTGCCCATCAGTAATATAAGAAACTTCCTTTCTCATTTCATGAATTAAACTTATTAAATTGCCAACACATGTTGTTTCATCCAGTTTCGTAAAAATCACGGTCTTATAGCTAAAGGGAGAAAATTGATGAAATATTTCTTTAATATCTGCCGTCTTTGTAGTAGAGCTCACGGCCAAGTGAAATTCAGCATCTCGACCACAAGCATTAAGAAGTTCCTTCATCTCAGCAAGTTTCATAAAATCCTTAGGACTCTTACCAATTGTATCAATCAGGACAAGATCAAAATCCTTTGACTGCGTAATTTCTTCTTTTAAATCCTTAAAAGATTCAATTGCCTTAACAGGAATCCCCATAATATCACCATATGTTTGAATTTGTTTCTTAGCTCCTATACGATAGTTATCAATGGTAATAATCTTAATATTTAAACTCTTATCATCACTATTAATTCCATAAATTGCTGCTAATTTTGCAATAGTGGTAGTTTTTCCAACACCTGTTGGTCCAACTAAAATAAAAATTCTTTTTTTAAGATTATCAATAAGAGGTCCTGAACATTTAATAGTCTTAGCAATGTATATTATAACACTATCTTTAATTTTATCATAATCATCAAGATCTGATAAACTAAACTCTTTTTTAATAAAATTATTAATATCTTTAATGTAACTCTCAGAAAAATCATTACTACGTAAAATGTCTTCTATTTTTAAAATTGTTGGATGATTAACTTCTTCCTTTTTATGTGCAAGCTCGTTCTTAAGAGATTTAACCTCCTTAATTACATCCTCAATTGAAGAGCTTTCTTCTTTTTTAATGCTTTGAAGAATTTTACGCTTCTCCTCTTCAATATTTATTTGCTGCTGTCCAATGTCATATCTAACATAACCTGACACTTCAATCCAATCCCTACTAAATAAGCCAAATATTCCCCCATGAGCTATTGTCTTATAAGTCATAACTCTAGCATTCTTTCCATATTTCCTCTTAACGGTTTCTATGACTTCATTATAGGTCGGACCTCTTTCTGTAAAATACTGTACCATAATACTACTCTTCAACCTCTACTATTTTAAGCACATTAACTTTAACATTTTTAGGAACCTCTAGAACAGATATAACAACAATATCTGGAAGCTCTCTACTGGTTAAGACCCTTATTACAGGCCGTGCGGATTCACTAGATAGTATAACAGGATAATATCCTTGTGATTGAACCTCATTTACAAGCCTAAAAAGTTCATAAATAAATTTAGTCTTCAAACTTGGCTCAAGAGAACTTACAAGATCATTATTAGCTTCAAATCGTGAATCAATTATTTTCTGCTCAAATTCTGGATTTATTGTGATCACATTAAGTTCTAAATTAGAATCTAAATATCCACTAACTATTTGCCTTCCAATTGCCTGCCTACACTTTTCAATTAAAAAGAATATATCTTTAGTGATACTTGTAAAGTCTGCTATCGTTTCAAAAATTGTAACTAAATTACGTATTGAAACCTGCTCTCTTAAGAGACCTTGTAACACCCTTTGAATCTCTCCTACTGAAAAATCCTTTAAAACTTCTTCAACAATAGCCCCATAATCTTTTTTAAAAATATCAAGAATATTTTGAACATCTTGACGCGTCAAAATCTCACAAGCATGCCTCTTAATAAGTTCAGTCATATGAGTAGCAATAATTGAAGGAGGATCAACTACAGTATAACCCAATTTTTCAGCAACTTCCCTCCCATCATCATTTACCCAAAGAGATGGAAGTCCAAATGAAGGATCTTTTGTAAGATCTCCTTCAATACCAGAATCAGCACCCACATTGATAACTAAAAACTTACCCAACTTAATCTCTCCATGTCCAATCTCTACTCCCCTAAGCTTAAATGAATACTCATTTGGTTCAAGTCGCATGTTATCCACTATTCTAATCTTAGGCACAACTATTCCAAATTCAAGAGCAACCTCACGGCGTATTTTTACAATACGATCAAGAAGCTCTGAGGTCTTTGAATCATCAACTATTGGCACAAGATTATACCCAATCTCTAAAGACAATGGATCTAGCGGAACTACAGGAGCGATTTCCTTATCTGCATAACTTAATATTTGCTCTTCTGCTTTTTGTTTCTCAGCAAGTTCCCTGCTTCTAATTAAGTTAGAAAGTGAATAAGCCAAAAATGCTATCAACAAACTCAAAAGAATGAGTATTAATGTAGGGAATCCTGGAAGAAATGCCAAAAATAACAAAAATCCAGATACAATCCAATAAATTCCTGAATAGGAAGTAAATTGTTCAATAATCTCTCCTCCAAAACTATTCTTTGATATAGATCTAGTAACAATAAGCCCTGTTGCTGTTGAGATTAATAGTGATGGAAGCTGGGAGACAAGTCCATCTCCAACAGTTAAAGACACATAATTATTAACAGCATCGCTAAAAGTAAGCCCTTGAAGAGTAACCCCTATTATAAGTCCCCCAAGAATATTTATAAGCGTTATTAAAAAGCCAACCTTTACATTGCCTGAAACAAATTTAGAAGCACCATCCATAGCGCCATAAAAATTTACTTCAGCTTGCAGGTCATTTTTCTGCCTTGTGGCTTCCTCTTCTGTTAAATTTCCAGAACTATAGGCAGAATCAATAGCCATCTGCTTTCCAGGAAGAGCATCAAGAGCAAAACGAGCAGCCACCTCAGCAACTCTTGTAGCACCCTTAGTGATAACAATAAATTGAACTGCAATTATAATAAGAAATATTATAAACCCAACAAAAAGACCTTGAGTTCCAGAACCTCCAACAACAAATGTTCCAAAGGCCCTTATCATTTGACCATCGAAACTTATTCCTTTTATCAAAATTAATCTAGTCGAAGAAATATTTAAAACAAGACCAAAAATAGTCATAACAAGTAAAAGTGTTGGGAAAACTGAAAAATCAAGTGAACGCTTGGAATAAAGAACAATAAGAATAATTAAAAGACTTACTACCAAATTAACCGCAATCAAAGCATCCAAAATAAACGCAGGAAGTGGTAAAATAAAACTAGCAACAACAAGTATTAAGCCAACCGAAACTATCAAATCCGCTTTATTATTAAGTCCAAAATATCCTAATACAGAATTTTTTCTTGCATCCAACAACTTAACCTCTAATTAAATTTTTTAGCAATAGAATATACTTTCACAAGAATCTTAGAAACAATTTCCCAATATTCCCTTGGAATTTCCTCATTAACATCAACATTAGCATAAAGCTCCCTTGCAAGCGGTTTATTTTCCATCACAGGAATATTATTTTCTCTTGCAATTTGTTTAATTACAAATGCAATTTCATCTTGCCCCTTTGCAAGTACCTTCGGTGCTAACATAGTATTACTATCCCACTTAATAGCAACAGCAAAATGTTCTGGATTCGTAATTACCACATCCGCTTGAGGAACTGTTACCCTTAAATTAGTATTTAAAATCTCTCGCATTCGCTCCCGCATTCTAGAACGAAGCAGCGGATCTCCTTCCATTTCCTTTCGCTCTTGTTTTACCTCTTCTTTAGTCATTTTCAAATTTTCAATGTAACGGGTTCTTTGAAAGAGATAATCCAGTATACTAATACCCATCAATACTATTATTGAAAAAAAACATATTCTGTAAGCAAGACTTAATATAACAGAAATACCATCTTCAAGACTATACTCAGACATTCTTGAGATTTTACCTATATTACTTTTTAGCATAATATAATATATAAGAGATATTATAGCAATTTTTGATAAACTTTTAAACAAATTGAAAAAAGCATCAAATGAACCAAAAGAGTTTTTAATCCATTTTGAAAAATTTGGATTTACCCTATCCCACCTGGGAACTACAGGTTTAAAGGTTATCAAAAAACCAACTTGAATAACATTAATTAAAAAACTAACTATAAATGATATTAAAAGAAATACAATCATATATCCAAACATCGGCTTAATATATGAAAAACTCAATGCATAAATACTAACTGACATTATTTCTGGAAGCTTGCCAGCTTGCCATCTAAAAACATTCATTAATTCTTGAGCAAAATAAGATAACATAAAAAAAAATACAGCAAATAATATGAAAAGAGTAACTGCTGAATTAATTTCAGTTGATTTTAATACTTGTCCATCTTCTCTTGCTTTCTGTTTCTTCTGTTCAGTAGGAAGCTCAGTTCTCCCCTCATCTTCTGAGGCAAAAAAATTAAGAGGTATATACCAATTTTTACTTAAAAATTCATTTCTAGCATTCATTCTAGGGTCTCAGAAAATAAATTTAAAGCATTCCTCATAGATTCTAAGGCAAGTTCAATTACTCTCTTAATAGACATTACCAAACTTGGAAAACAAATATATAAAACAATTAATCCTAATCCCAATGAAACTGCAAAACTAATCATTAATAAATTAATCTGAGGAGAAGTCTTTGAAAGTATACCTAAAATCAGATATAAAAGTAAAAGTACTCCCAAGATTGGAAGAGACATTACTAAAGCCTTTTCAAAAAGAACAGCAAAAGAATAAAATATCAACTTAATAAATTCATAATTTCTTATATTAACCATATTTTCGACTCTAACATTCAAAACAGAATCATGCACTCCAATCATAAAAAAACGCAATAAAAAATTATTTGATAAAAACAAAAGCAAAAAAAGATAAGTAAATATTTGAGATATTACTAAATTATCCTCTTCTGCAAAAACATCAAAAATATTTGCATAAGCAAGTCCCATCTGATTTGAGAAAAAAAACCCAAGTAAATGAAACACACTAAAAATTATGCTTACAAAAAAAGCCTGAATAAGGCCTAAAACAGCTTCTCCTGCTAATATCAATGCAAATGCAATTAAATTATCTAAAGGATAAACAACATTTATTTTATCTACAACAATAATAGACAAAATAAATGCAAAGAAAAAATTTAAATAACCCATCTTTATAGTTGCAAAAAAAGGTGAAAATCTTAAAAAAAGAAAAATCCTAACAAATACAGGCAAGACCACAAAAGATTTTAAAACCAAATCATTCATATTCATACTTTAATCCATACATTACATATTTTGGATTTGACTAAAAACAATAAAAGCAAATTGCATAAGCTTTTTTAAAATCCAAGGACCAAATATAACAAGAGTTAAAAGTATTATAATAATCTTGGGAATAAAACTAAGTGTTTGATCCTGGATCGACGTAACAGCTTGGAAAATCGAAACTAAAAGGCCAACAATAAGAGCCATAATCAACATTGGTGCTGAGAGAATAATAATATTCTCAACAGCAATCCTAATGAGATAAATAATTTGTCCCGTTGTCACTTAAATCCTCACATAAAACTTTTCACAAGCCCACTAGTAATCAAAGTCCAACCATCTACCATTACAAAAAGAATAAGTTTAAATGGTAAGGATATCATTACAGGTGGCAACATTATCATTCCCATTGCCATTAAAACTGCAGCTACAATAATATCTATCACTATGAACGGTAAAAATATCAAAATACCCATTTTAAAAGCAACTTTCAGCTCGTGCAAAACAAAAGATGCAATAAGAACATGGGTCGGAACTTCACTAAAATTTTTAGGCCTGGAATAATTACTAATACTCATAAATAATTTAATCTCTTCATGTTTACTATTAGACATCTGCTTATACATAAAATTTCTAAGTGGAGCAATGCCTCTATCATAAAATTCATTAAAACTTATTTTCGAATCCTTAAGGGGCAGATATGCATCTTTGTATATTATGTTAAAAGTTGGCCACATAGTAAAAAGAGTTAAAAACAAAGCTAATCCCATTATTACCTGATTGGGTGGCGATTGTTGAAGTGATAATGCCCTTCTAATAAAATCTAATACTATTGCTATCCTTAAAAAAGAAGTCATTAAGACCAAGAAAGCTGGAGAGAGAGTTATTACAGTTAATATGAGTAAAAGCTGCAGAGGAAAAACTATTCCACCGCCAACAGAATTTACAAGATCAACAAACGGAAAATTTAGACCAGTAGTAGGTTGCAAAGACTTAGTTTGAGCAAATGCCAAATTTATAACTCCAAGAAATAAGAAAAGACTCAATTTTTTACCCAAATTTAACCTCTAGAACTTTTTCAACCTATCCTGCTTACTTTTTAAAGAAGTCTCAATATCATTCTCTACCTCTGCAAACTCAGTCTCATCAAGGGATGGCTCATTTTTTTGATCCTTACGCAATATTTTATCAAAAATTGCCTTGAATGAACTTACATTACTATGACTCTTAGCCTTATCAAACTCAAATTCCCAATTATCTAGCTCTTCACCCCGTTTAATCTCTCTTAACAAAATAGAAGAATTACTTGATACTAAAAATACATAAATGTTACCTAGTATATTAATAACCCTTAAAGAATTTTTATTATCTATTTCATAAAAAGCAAGCTCTCTTATCAGCTCTGATTTATCATCATTTCTGATTTTCTTATGATTTAGGAGCATTTTCTTCAATAAAAAGATACAAACAAGAAAGGCAAGAAAAAACAAAAATATAGTAACTAAATCGGAAACATTGAGAAGAGATATATTTTGTATATCTTTATTATTTAAATCAGCTTTATTATCCTCAAATATCGGCAAATTAACTTCACTCTCTAAGCTAGAAGTAGATACATCTTCAACTTCATTTTTCTGTGCAAATAAACTTTTAGAAATCAATATAAAAAAAATTAAAAATACAAACTTAAATAAAGTTAACCTACTCATTTTTAATTTTAATTATTTCGGTAATTCTAACACCAAAATTCTCATCAATTACAACAACTTCTCCTTTAGCTACCACTTTACCATTTACCAAAATATCTACAGGTTCACCAGCAAGTTTATCAAGTGTAATAATCGTTCCCTCAGACATTCCAAGTATATCTTTTATTTTGCGCTCAGTCCTACCAAGTTCAACAGTAACTTGCATAGAAACATCCATCAAAAGACCTAAATTACTAGGATCAACACCTTCAGGTAAGGTATCAATTAAATCAGGAAGCTTAACGCCTTTGATCTCAGGCTTTTCTTCACCAACATCATTCTTATCATCTGCAGCCATTAATTTACCTCTTCATTAAACTTATTAACATATTTAAAATTTTCAAACTACTATTCAATCTCTTCTGTAAGTTCCTTTAACAAATCAAAATCTTCTACCTCACCAACTTTTTCTGTAATCTGAACTGAAATCTTACTCCCAACAAGACCCATTCTACATTTAAATTTTTGTTTAGTTCCTACCTTTAAGATCAAATCTTTATCTATTGGAGAATCTTCAAGATTAATCACATCTCCTTTCTCTAAGGATAATATTTCTCTTACCTTTAATTTAACCTCTCCAATTTCAGCCACTAAAAGCATATCTGTATTCTCAAGCTTTTCCCTAAGTACATCAAGATTCTCACTAGTAGTGCCAACACCAATTAAAGAATGCCAATATCTTGTTGAAAGCTTAGACACAATAGGCTCTATTGTAATATAAGGCAAACAAAAATTCATAAGCCCTTCAACTTTACCTATCTTAACTTCAAGAGTTACTAAAATAACCATTTCTGTGGGGGGAACTATCTGAGCAAATTGCGGATTAACCTCTATATGCCCAAAACGAGGCCTAAGATCGACTACCTGAGACCATGCTTCTCTCATGTTAGAAAGTATACGGATAATAACACTTTCCATTACAGATTGCTCTATTTCTGTTAAATCTCTGCTCTTATCCTTAATAGTATCCCCATCTCCTCCAAAAAGTCTATCAACTATTGCAAACGCAATGGTTGGATCAACTTCAAATATAGCAGAACCTTTAAGAGGATCCATGTTAATTATTGCTAAAGTAGTAGGGTTTGGAATAGATCTAATAAACTCTTCATAAGTCAACTGATCAACTGAAGCTACATGTACATGAACCATCTTCCTTAAAAGTGCTGAGAGTGAAGTTGTAGTATACCTTGCAAATGCTTCATGAAAACTTGATACTGTTCTTACTTGTTCTTTTGAGAATTTATCTGGTCTTTTAAAATCATAAACTTTAACTTTCTGTTTCTTGCCCATAGAGCTAGATATGACATTAGAGAGTGAATCATCTGATGATAAATTATCAGATGAATTAATAGACTCTAAAAGACTGTCTATATCATCTTGTGACAATGATCCCGGATTACCTGCCATTCAAAATTCCTTTTAAAAATCACATATCAAAAATATCAATTTGCGTTAATGCTATTTCTTTAATCTCACCATTTCTAAGAATACTATTAATTCTAGCTTTAATCTCTGCTTTAATCTGACTTTCGTTCTTTATCTCTTGTCCTGTTCTTTGACTAAAATATTCTCTAATAATATCTTTTAACCGTACTTTCTGTCTTCCAAGCTCACTTAAAATATTTACATTATTCTCAGCATAACCTAACGCAAGTTTTATAACGAAAGTCTTTGGGGGAGTATCTTGAGTAGTACCCCTAATTTCATCTATACTTTCATACCATATAAGCATAGGGGGCTTCCCCAAATATTCATTAGAAAAAATTGGAAAATTATTAGGTGCTCCACTCTGACTTACTACCATCTTAGAAACAAAATAAGAAACTATTATCATGATCACAACAGTAAATAATCCTATTGCTAATATTTGCAAAATTTTTATTATAACATCAGGTAGCAGTCCAATTCTTTTATCATCAGCACCGCCTACATCAATACTACCATCATCTTTCTCAGACATATTTACCTCCTATAAATTTCTTCTTTCATTGCTAAAACATTATTACTCATTAATACCTTTAGCAGAACTCAAAGAAGCATCACTAGTAATCAAAATATCTATTCTTCTATTATAAGCTCTGCCTTCAGGAGTATCATCTGTAGCAACTGGCTTACTTCCTGCAAATCCAGATACTTCAAATTTACTCTCAATACTTTGTATTTTAGACTGATCGGTGTAATTCAAAATCTGCTCTAACATGTTTACTGCTCTTGCAGATGAAAGCTCCCAATTACTTTTCCAAATTCCATTTATATTAACATCAACATTATCTGTATGTCCTTCAATTTTAAAATTATAGCTTTGATTATCCAAAAACCCAATAAAAGAAGCTATCTTTTGTATAGTTTCCCTATTATCATCAAGCTTAACCTCAGCACTAGCTGAATCAAAAAAAGCATCTGCTAAGAGAGATACAACAACACCCCGTTCATGCTCTCTCACAATAACCTTATTAGACTGAATCTTTTCAACAAACTCAATAATAGACTTATTTTTAGACACCTGAGAAGCTTGCTTATTCTTCTCAGTAGAGGGCAAAGACATAAAACTATTACTCAAATAAGAAAGCTTATTAACATCTAAGGTCTTCCCGCCCTTAAAAAATCCTGAACCTGTAAATGAAGCTGACATTATCTTTAATACATTCTCTTTGAGAATAATATCATTTAATGAAAACATAGTAACAAAAAAAACAAGTAACAAAGTTACCATGTCTCCATAGGTCAACATATAATCAGGAGCACCTTCTTCACACTTTGAACGCTTCTTCCTAACTCTCAATGCCATCATTCACCCCCAAGAATACCGCTTCCAAGCTGACTCCTATCTTTAGGAGTTAAAAATGTTACCAATTTTTGTTCTAAAATTCTAGGATTATCCCCTGCCTGAATTGATAAAATTCCCTCAACTATCATCGTCCTAACTGACGCTTCCTCAAGATCTATAGACTCTAATTTAATTTGAATAGGAAACAACATTAAATTAGCCATTATTGTACCATAAAGAGTTGTAATAAGAGCAACAGCCATAGAAGAACCAAGTGCTGATCTGTCTTCTAAATTCCCAAGAAGAGCTATAAGCCCAATAAGTGTACCTGTCATTCCAAAAGCGGGCGCAAGCTTTGCCCAAGTTCCAAAAAGATCAGCACCAATCTTATGTCTCTCTTGCATTTGATCAAGTTCAAGATAAAGCATAGTTCTAATTATCTCAGGATCAGTACCATCAACGACAAGTCTCATTCCAGACTTAAAAAAGGGATCATTGATTTGTTCAAGTTCATCATCAAGAGATAAAAGTCCTTCTTTCCTAGCTTTCTCTGAAAGTTCCACTAAGGTCTTTATAATAGGAACCCTACCAAAAGAACTTTTTTTGAAGAAAAATCCTAGATATATAGGAATTTTCTTAACAGTGGGAATTTCTGAGGAAGCTACAAGTGCAGAAAAAGAACCAACAACCGTAATAAACACAGAACTTAAATCCCAAAAAACCCCTAATCCTGTAGGAGTAAATGCCATAGAAATTAAAATAGCACCAAATCCAACTCCCCAGCCAATTATACTAGCCAAATTCATAGCCCAACTCCCTTATTCTCTTGTGTAATTCTGTCTAACAAAGCAATATCTCTCCTATACATCTTGATTCTATCTACTACCTCTACTACACTTTCTCTTACAACTAACCTCTTACCATTAACAAGAAGAATTGTAGTATCAGGATTAGTCTCAATACTCTCAATATGACAAGGATTTAAATAATACCCATCGCCATTAAGTTTAGTTACATAAATCATAAACTAAAACAAAAAATCAACTCTTAAGCCTTACAAGCTCTTGCAATAACTGATCCGAAGTGGTTATAGTCTTAGCATTAGCCTGAAAACCTCTTTGAGTAACTATCATGTCTGTAAACTGTTCAGCAAGATCAACATTAGCCATTTCCAAAACTCCTGCTCTAATAGTACCAAGTCCTGCAAAACCGGTCTCACCTATCCTAGCCTGACCTGAATTACTTGTTTCGCTAAAATTAGTATCACCTGCTTTTGCAAGTCCCCCAGGATTAACAAATGAGGCAAGTGCAATCTTTCCTATATCTCGTCTAATGCCATTTGAATAAACTCCTGTTATTACACCATTTTGATCAATTTCATAATTTTCCATATATCCCATACCATATCCATCCTGAACAATAGCCTTTGTAGTACTGGCATCAGCAAATTGAGTAATTGAATCAGTATAACTACCAACATTTCCAAGTCTAAGATTAACAGTTTGCTGTTCACCAACTTCTCCAGCATTAGCATTAACAACATCAAAAGTTATAGGAAATTCAAGTAAATCACCTACCTGACCTGCCTGACCATTTAACGAAAGCAATGCTCCCTC
This sequence comes from Borrelia hermsii DAH, assembly GCF_023035675.1. Classification (NCBI taxonomy): domain Bacteria; kingdom Pseudomonadati; phylum Spirochaetota; class Spirochaetia; order Spirochaetales; family Borreliaceae; genus Borrelia; species Borrelia hermsii. The sequence goes on from NZ_CP073136.1 coordinate 297,416, forward strand.
ATTATTAAAGCCCATTGTAAAATTGGAATTTGCCTCACCATTTACTAAAACGGTAGCATTCCATGTATTAGGAGTAGTTGCATCCTTTACAACCCTAAGTTCAACAACACTAGTATTTCCAAAACTATCGTAAATAGTCTTATTGACAACCCAAGTACCACGGGCAATATCCACTTCACTTGCACCTTCTTCAACTATAGGCAATCTCTTATCAAGATTACAGGCAAAAGTAATGTATTCAGTAGACTTAGCACCTTCTTTATCTCCAATAGGAATAACTAAATCCTCAACATCTGCAGATGTATTAATAACCTGTTCTCCCCCAATAGACTTTGCCATCCAGCCTTGGATTTTCATGCCATTTGCAGGATTTACAAGGCGACGATCAGAATCAACATCAAATGCACCAGCTCTTGTATAAAAAGAATTATTACCATCTCTTAAGATAAAAAAACCATTACCACTAATTCCAAGATCAGAAGCTTTCTGAGTGCTTTGAAATGATCCTTGAGTATGAATAGTATCAATAGTAGCAACGCTCATTCCAAGACCAACCTGCTTTGGATTAACACCGCCACGCCCATCAGTAGGACGAGATGCCCCAGAAATACTCTGAGAAATCATGTCCTGAAAATTAACTCTTCCTTTCTTAAACCCAATAGTATTAACATTTGCAATGTTATTACCAACAACATCCATTCTTGTTTGATGATTCTGAAGACCAGAAACACCAGAATATAAAGATCTCATCATATAGCTATTCCTCCAATCCTACTGACAAAATATTATTATAAACATAGTACTTTCCATCAATCATAATTTGTGGAACTACTCCGGTTTTAATATTCGTAACTTTACCTTTAATAATCTCTCCATCAGTATGCTCAAATTCAACTATTTTGCCCAATAAATCCAAATCCTTATTTGCGCCAAGGGCAGATGAAAGACTTTCAAAAGATTTACTCATATTTGTCATTTGTTCAAGTGCTGAAAATTGTGCCATTTGAGCAATAAATTCTTTATCTTTCATTGGATCTGTAGGATCTTGATATTTAAGTTGAGTAATAAGCAGTTTTAAAAAATCATCCCGACCAAGATTGCTTCCCTTAACACCTCTTTGTACCTTAGAGTTAGAAATATCCTTAACTCGGCCTATACTGACTAAATTGTCCATCTTATCAATTATGCTCATCCATCCTCCACTTTAAACAATAAAATTAATACTTTTTTCTAAATCACCAGAAATCTCAATATCATCCTCAACCTTAAAAATCTCGCTCTTATTTAAAGAAACTTCTTGTCTATTAACATCATCCTCAAAATTACCAGAAAAAAATCCAGAACCACTGCCCGCAAGAGAAAGATGTAAACTAGTATTAAAACCATTATCATCTAACATTTTACTGATTGAATACATATTTTGCTCAAAAAGAGTTCTAACATTATGATTGTCAACTATTATCTTCCCTAATAAATTATTATTAGAATCAAGATTTAAATTAATCCTTATACTACCAAGCCTTTTAGGTTTTAAAATCAACCTAATTTCTCCTGTATCATTCGATTTTAACACAATTTTGGCTTTATTCACAATGTTATGATTAACTTTTAAATTCCATTCTGACATTAAATTATCAGCAATTTGACTGACAAAAGATTCTTTAACATGCTTTGTATTAGAACTAGAGAGATCGTCTATAAATTCCGAAAATCCATTAAAAGTTTCTTTAAGGCCATATCTACCAACATAATTCTCACCAGCAATTAACCTGAACTTAGAACCTGAATTAAGGAATTCCTTAACACTATTATTTTTCTTAAAATTTTTAACATCAATATTAATAACATTTTTTTCCCTATCTCTCTTTACAAGATTTAAATCTCTATGACTAGAATCAACATCAATACCTAAAATATCGAAATTAAAAAGAGAAGTTACACTGCCAAACAAAATGTTAAGGTCAGATAAAACCTTCTCAATATTTTTAAATATTTTTGTCTTATCAATAAGCTCAGACTCAAAAGACAAACTTTCATTTAAAACTTTCAAACTTTGAAAATCAAATACATTATCCACCCTTTTTATTAAAGATTTTAAATCAGATATGAAACCATTATCACTAAGTTTTTCAAAAGCAAAAGGCTGTCTTAAAGAAAGATCCTTAAAGTTCTTGTTTATAAGGCCATTACTTTTTAAGAATTTTATAAATTCTAGTATTGACTCCCTAAACTTAGACAGATTTTGAATTTCTGAGGAAATCAAATTTGAAAAAACACCCTTCTTAGATTGACTTAAAACACCGCCTACATTTACAAAATTGAAATCCTTATTTAAGCTTGGCAAATTAGCAATAACCTTACTTAAATTACTCATACATCACTCCAATGAACTAACAGACATTTTTCTAATCAATACAGCGGCCTTCTTAGAATCCATAAGAGACAACCAATAAGGAACAATAGATGCCCGTCCCTCTTTTTTAGCAATATCTTCCACCTTACGCATATAAGATATTGCAATCTCATCATTAAGTTCTTCAAGCCTCTTAACAGCATCCTCTGGTGGCATATTAATCAAATATAGAGCAGCCTGTGCAAAATTTGCATCTTCATCTTTATATTTATTGACAATATCATTAACTACCTTCTGTTTCGAATCTAAATCTTTTTGCTTTTGATTAAGTTCGGCTTCCAATTTGTTTAAACTATCTTCTCGTTTTTTTAATTCTTCTCTCAATTTTTCAACTTGCTGACTCTTAATATAAATAGCCTCTTTTTCCTTTATCATTCTAATCTCATCAAGACTAATATGTGTATACTCAAGCGGCCGATCATCTTCCTTAAAAAGTAAAACCCTGATATACGCAGGCAAATAATCTCTAGTCTTATATATGCCAAATAAATCAATCAAAAAAAATGAAAGCCCTAAGAAAAAAATAACCAAAAATAGCCACAAAAAAAATCTAAGCAAAAATGACAAGCAACTATTCATTATTAGTTCCTAATTTTTTACAAATTTTATAATTAACATACTCATCCAAAACTAAGCTTTCGCTTTTTACGTTTTCTTTAATTATAGTATTATTTAAAGTTTTTATTAATATGTCAACCTTTTTTTCTACTACATATTTCTTTAAATAAATATCATGATATTTATTATACTCATGCTTAAGTTTTGCAAGCTTTTTCAATTCTTTCTCTTTCCTACAAGTCAAATAATCCAAATAATTTCCTTTTAAAAAAATATTTGTATTGTTTAATTTGTTTAAGGTTTTGGAATTTCCTTTTAAAAATTCTTCTATTTTTGAAATTTCATTATTTATATTCATTAAATCGTTTTCGCTAGACTTCCTATCATAAGTTCTAACGCTCATTATTTTTTCAAATTTTTTTTTCTTAAAAATTAAATCATTCAAGCTAATATCTCTCTCATTTCATTATCCAAATTTTCAAAATCAAATTCTTCTTGCATCCCTTGAGACAAAAAATCAATAATTTTTGGATATTTTGCAATTGCCAAATCAACTTCCTTATTAGAACCTTTCATATAAATTCCCGTCTTAATTAAATCTTCATAATTTTTATAAATTGATAACAAATTCCTAATTTTAGATATTAATTTCTGTTTTTCAAAATTTACTATTCTATGCAGAGATCTTGATGTTGAACTTAAAATATTTACCGAAGGATAAATACCTCTATCAGATAAATCTCTATCCAAAATAATATGTCCATCCAAAACAGCTTTCATATTATCAGCTATTGGTTCTGTAAAATCATCACTCTCAACAAGCACAGTATAAAACCCTGTAATACTGCCCTTACCATTAAGTCCCAAACGCTCAAGCAAAATAGGAATTTCTACAAAAACAGAAGGAGGATATCCTTTAGTAGCAGGCAGCTCTCCCATAGAAAGGCTAATTTCCCTTTTAGCATTTGCAAATCTCGTAATTGAATCAAATAGCAACATAACATCCATACCACGATCTCTAAAGTGTTCAGCTATTAATGTTGCAGTATAAGCACCTTTATATCTTGAAATAGGAGATTCATCAGAAGTCGACACAATCAAAACACTTTTCTTAAAGCATTCTTCTCCAAGATCATACTCGATAAACTCATTAAGCTCACGGCCTCTCTCGCCAATAAATGCAATAACATTAACATCTGCCTTAGAATTTTTAGCAATCATACCAAGCAAAGTAGATTTACCAACACCAGCTCCTGAGAAAATACCCACACGTTGCCCCTTTGCAACTGGTAAAAACCCATCAAGAACTCTAACCCCAGTAACTATTTGCTTAGAAAAAATACCTCTTTTTAAAGGATTAATACTACTAAAACTTAATTCCTTATAATGATTGCCAAGAAACTGACCCTTATTATCAATAGGCCTACCAAGAGAATCAATTACCCTTCCTAGCAATTCATCGCTAAGATTAATTTGAGGCTTTTTATTTAAGGAATAAACTTTATCGCCAACCTCAATTCCATCAAATCCTTCATAAGCCATAAGGCTAACAAAACATCCATTAAAACCTAAAACTTCAGCATATATTTTCTTACCACTTACCTGCTGGATGAAACATAAATCACCAATACCACATTTTGGACCCACACTCTCTATTAAAAGTCCCTTGATCTTTCTTACTCTGCCAACAAGAGATATAGTCTCAACACCATCCAATATTTTTGAATAACCCTCAAAAAAGTTGTCCATCAATATTCCTTAATCACTAGAATATAGAAGAAAAATTCTTAAATTTCTCCTCTATTCTATCAAGTTGAGATGAAATGCGTGCATCTATTTCCCCAAAATCAGTCTCAATAACACATCCGCCCTTTCCTATATTAACATCTTCAACAACTTCCAAATTTTCTATAAAATCAAATTTAGAAATGAACTCTTGCTTCTGATGACTCACAACATCCATATCATCAAGATTAACACGAATAATAATATTTGTCTTACTTTTTATCTTCTTTAAAGCCTCATTTACATTTTCTATGACAACGCCTTTTTGAGAATCTATAATCTTTTTAACCACCTTGACTGCAATCTGCATCACAAGATTCATTATGTGTTCTCCTGAAGACTCAAAGATTTCCTTTCTCTTTGCAACCAAAGCAGATATCATGCTATTTAACTTTCCTAATACTTTATCAAAATCTTCACATCCCTTTTTAAACCCTGCATCATACCCTTCATTTCTTCCCCTTGCAATTTCTGCCTCAAGTTCTCTTTTTAATCTCTCTTCATGTTCCTTCACGACTTTTTCAATTATTAACTTAGATTCAAGCTCAACTGCCCCTTTTTTGTCCTCAGCCTCTTTTTGCAAAGCCTCAGCTCTCTCATTAGCTAAACTTACTATCTTATTAGCTTGTTCTTTGGCTTCTTCAAGAAGCTTGGAAAATTCAGCATCCCTTTCTTTTTTAGCAAGCTCATGTCCATGTTCAATTTCCTCTTGAAGTTTTGCCTTTTGATTCATTAAGTCTTCAAGTTCATTGCGAAGCTTAATGCTACAATTATCTATATCGGAGATCTCATGTTCTTTTTTCTTAATTTCCAATGATTTTAAAATAGGATTTGTAATCTCAACAAGATCTAACTTTACTGCATTTACAACTTCTTTTGATTTATATAAAACCTTAGGCAAATACAACTCCTTTATTAGATAAGCACATCTTCTTCACCACCCCTAGAGATTACTATTTCACCCTGCTCTTCTAACTTCCTAATAAGAGAAACAATTTTTTGCTGAGCTTCCTCAACGTCCTTACGTCTAGTAGGTCCCAAAAATTCCATATCCTCTTTAAGCATGCCAGCAGCTCTCTTAGACATGTTTTTAAAAATCTTTTCTTGAACAGGTATATCAACTGACTTTAAAGCCTTTGCTAATTCCTGCCCATCTATTTCTCTTAAAATTCTCTGTATTGATTTATCATCAAGAAGAACAATATCTTCAAATACAAACATTTTCTTTTTAATTTCCTCTGCAAGCTCAGGATCTTCTTCTTCAAGAGATTCAATAATAAATTTCTCTGTCTTTCGATCGGCCATGTTAATTATTTCAACAACATTATCAACTCCTCCAGCTGAAGTATAATCCTCTGAAGATAGAGAAGCTAATTTTTTTTCAAGCACTCTCTCAACTTCTCTTACCACTTCAGGCGAAGTTCTATCCATCAATGCAATTCTTCTTGCAACATTAGTCTGAATTTCAGTAGGAAGACTAGAGAGAATAAATGAAGCCTTTTGAGGATCAAGATATGAGAGTATTAAAGCAATTGTTTGTGGATGTTCTTGTTGAATAAAATTTAAAATATTAGCAGGATCTGCTCTTCTAACGAATTCAAAAGGCCTTGATTGCAAAGCAGAACCTAAATTATTAATAATGTCTACTGCCTTCTGAGTACCAAGAGATTTCTCAAGAAGCTCCCTAGCATAATCTATGCCACCCTTTTGAATAAACTCTTGAGCCATCATCAACTCTTTAAACTCCAAGAGAACACTATCTTTAAGCTCAGAAGTAACAACATCAAGCCTTGCTATTTCAAAGGTTAAAGACTCTATCTCCTCTTGAGATAAATACTTAAATATTCTAGATGAAACGTCAGAACCTATTGAAACTAATAAAATAGCTGCCTTTTGTTTCCCCGTTAAAGCAGAAACACCGAATATCTCTTTTTCCTTTTGCTCTTCCATATAACTTATTACCCTTTATACATTCTTCACAATCCATGTTCTAATAAGCTTAGCAACATCTTCTGGTTTCTCCCTAGCCAAAAGTTCAGCATTACTTTGAAGCTCATCCTCTTCTCTAAGTCCACCAACAACATCATCAACACCAATATCATCGCTATCCATTAACGCCTGCTGGCGTCTTAAATGTGCTTGCCTTGCAAACTCTTCTTCTCTAAGACGTCTTTTCCTCTCAAGTTCTCTAGACACAATGAAAAATATTGTAAATATTAATATCAAAAATGCAAATATCAAACTTACTGCAAAAACAACAAAATTAAATTTCTCACTTGCGAAATAAGCTTCATCTATTTTTCTAAATTCATTTACTCGATCAAAGGCAATATTCCTAACGGTAATTGAATCGCCCCTCTCTGGCTTATACTCAAAAGAACTCTGCAAAACATCTGTAATGTTTTTTAAAGCTTCATCAGAAATAGGCTTATATTCCCTCTTACGCATACCATTTTCTATAACAAACTTCCCAGACTCATCATAAACAAAATCCCAAACACCATCTATAAAGATACCAAGAGAAATCCCTGCAACTCTAGCAGGTTCCTTCTCGCTTAAGGATTTCTTCTCATTAAGAGCAACATTCTTTATCTCTTTAAATTCATTTGACTTACCGATAATATCACTTAAATCTCGGTACTCAGGCGGAGTGTTACCCTCCTGACCAGGAGGTCCCCATGGACTATAGCCTTGTCCTTCATACTCTCTTTTATGTACTTGGGAAGAAATTAATGTAGAATCACTAACTTTTCTTGTATTATAAGAAACTTTTGGATCCTGTGGTTCAATCTCAATAGGAGCATACTCTTTAGATTCCGTGGTTTGACGAGAAGTATCAAGTGTCACATTAACTCTTGCAATCATAAATCTACCAACAGACAAAACCTTACTTAAAGCGGAATCGATTTCATCTTTAAGCATAGATTCATATTTTAATTTAAGTTTTCTTTCCTTTTCAGCTAAATCAATCCTATCAATGCCATCTACGTTAGAAAAATCATTCAAAATAGTCCCTTTATTATCAACAATAGCAATATTATCTGATTCAAGACCCTCAATAGCATATTGAATCAGCTTAACAAGCCCTTCCACCTTTTTACGATTAGTTACAATATCAGAACCGGGCTTAGGAGTAATTCTAACAGAAGCTTTAACTGCTTCTTGTGATTCTTTAAAAAGAGCCTTCTCGGGCATAACAAGATTAATACTAACAGCATCAACATCATCAAGAGCAACAATATGCTGCTCAACAGCTCTTGTAATTGATCTTCTAAGATTAACATTTCTCTCAAAATCTGTAATAGTCCACCTATCAATATCAAAAAGAGACCAAGGATCCATATGCACAGGAACAAGCTCTTCTCTTACAAGAATTGCTCTCATTTTTTTCGACGTATTTTCATCACTCAAATAAATTTTTCCATCAACAGTAATAGTATATCCAACATTTTCTCTATCAAGTCTTTGTACTATTTTATCTAACAAGTACTGGTCCTTAATGCCAACACCAAAAAGAGCAATACCTTGTTTTCTAGTAGAAAATCCTACTAAAAAAATAAGTGCTAGAATTATAAATAAAAAAATAACACCGAAAGCCACTCTTTGAACAATACTGGCTTTTTTAAAACTTTTATTTACTGATGCAAAAAACTTAGTAATAAAATTGTTCAAACTGTATAGCTCCTTAGCGAATATTAATTATATCTTGATAAGCCTTTATGCTTTTCTCAACAATAGCTTTTGTAATACTCAAATTCATATTAGCTTTAGACATTGATATTACAATATCATGCACATCGATATCATTTGGCTTTAAAATAGCTTGCTGAGACATTTTAGACACATCTAATTGGCTATTATTCACATCAGACATTAAATTAAAGAACAAGTCTTTAAAAGTTTTATCCTTTTCTTCACGCTTAACATCAAAACCAGAAGAACTCCTACCAAAATGCAAAGGATTTTTACGAATTAAATAAACATCATTATCTGTAAAAAAAGAATCTACTCTCATCTCCTACAAGCCCCCTTAATTCTGCAGTATTGATAATGCACTCCTAAACATTGATTTGCTACTATTAATGACAGTAGAATTTGCTTCATAAGCACGAGAAGCAGAAATCATATCCACCATCTCTTCAACTGCATTCACATTAGGAAATTCCACATAACCCTTTAACTCGCCAGACCTTATTGCATCAGGATGCGTTGGATCATACTTTAGCTTTAAAGGGGACTTGTCTTTCTCAATACTAGCAACCCTTACGCCCTGACCAACTCCATTATCAAGATCATCAGGAACAAAAGGCCCCTTCCAATATGGACTTACAACCCTTGGGGCAAAAATTACCCTTTGCCTTCTATAAGAGCCCCCTTCAGAAGTTCTAGTAGTCTCCACATTTGCAATATTATTTGCAATAACATCCAATCTTAATCTTTGAGCGGTTAAACCCGTTGAAGCAGTATTAATACTTGAAAACAATCCCATATATAATATTCCTTGAGGTTATAACTTATTTTATTACAATATTTACACTTTTAAAATGATGGGCTTGAATATTTGTAAACAAGCTATAAATCATTTGATTCTGAATCAGATTTTTCATCTCAGAATCAATATCAACATTATTACCATCATTCTTAAGAATAGAGAGATAATCAAGCATCCTACTAGGCTTAACATCTAAATACCCCAACTCTTTAAAGCCATTTAAATGCTTATCATTGCCCCTTATCAAAGATAAATTGCTTGCTCTTTCATTTAAAATTGCTCGTTCAAGCTCAGCCTCAAAAGTGACTTTGCTTCTCTTAAAATTTGGAGTATCTACATTTGCAATATTATCAGCTATCACACTTTGTCTCAAGCTAAGAACATCCAAATACCTATGTGCTAAATCGACTGACATCTCAAAAATATTCAAGTTAACACCCTCTATATCACAAATTGCTTTTTACTATATTATATAATAATTTAAATCTTTTTGTTCGTTAATTTTTACTTTTTCATTAACATAGTCCAAGTTTATTTCAATTTTCTTTAACTTACTACCGGGTGCTTCAAAAAAAAGATCGGCAAGAATCTTCTCCATAACTCCATGCAACCTTCTAGCGCCAAGATTCTCTCCCTCAAAATTCATATTAAAGGCAAGCTCAGCAATTCTATCAATTGCCTCTTCACTAAACGTTAAAGTCAAATTATAAACCTTAAACATCTCAATGTATTGTTTTATTAAAGAATTCTTAGTATGCTTTAAAATATTTTTGAAATCACCCACACTCAAACTCTTAAGCTCAACCTTAATTGGAAACCTACCCTGAAGCTCTGGTATTAAATCAGATGGCTTTGATAAATTAAAAGCACCTGCAGCAATGAATAAAATATGAGAAGTATCAATGATTCCATATCTTGTATTAACCTTAGACCCTTCAACAATTGGCAAAATATCTCTTTGAACACCTTCTCTAGATACATCATTTCCGGTTCTATTTTTAGTAACTATCTTATCGATCTCATCGATAAAAACAATTCCCATATTCTCAACTCTCAATTTAGCAATCTCTACAATATTTTCATGATCAACTAACTTTTCAAGTTCCTCAGATATAATTATCTCCCTTGCTTTTTTTATTTTTAATTCCTTTCTTTTCTTCCTATCAAATATATTATTAATCAATCCTCCAATACTCATATCAATCTCTTCAAAATTACTACCAGAAAATATTTCTATAGTAGAAACGGGCATTTTGCCTGAAACATAAACATCAATAAGACTGTCATCAATATCCCCATTTCTCAATTGCTTCCTAAATTTATCTCTTAATTTTTCACGAACTTTGTTCTCTTCATCACTTGCATTATTATTCTCAGAATTCTCAGAAGCTTTTAAAAGTTTGTCAATTATTCTCTCCTCAGCCCGCTTGCTTGCCTCTTCGCGAACAGAATCGTACATCTCTTCCCTTACCATATTAACTGCAATACTCATTAAATCACGAATCATAGATTCAACATCACGACCTACATAACCTACCTCGGTATATTTAGTAGCTTCAACTTTAATAAAAGGGGCCTTAATAAATTTTGAAAGCCTTCTTGCAATCTCAGTTTTACCAACCCCAGTTGAACCAACCATAATAATGTTTTTAGGCATAACATCATCTCTTATTTCCTTGGGAAGCTTAGATCTTATATATCTATTAACAAGAGCAATCGAAACCAACTTTTTAGCCTCAACTTGTCCTATTATATACTTATCTAATTCTGCAACAATCTCTTTAGGCACTATATTTTGATTTTCAATCTTACCCATCAACTAATCTCCTCAAGCACAATATTTGAATTTGTATATATACAAACTTTTGCTGCCACCTTTAAAGACTTAAAAGCAATATCAGCAGCACTTAATTTTTTATTTTCCATATAAGCAAGCGCCGCTGAATATGCATAATTTCCCCCACTACCAATTGAAATTACATCTTCTTCAGGTTCAACAACATCTCCAGTACCTGAAATTAATAAAATATTCTCAGAATCAGCCACAAGCATCATTGCCTCAAGTTTATGAAGTATCTTGTCAGATCTCCAATCTTTTGCAAGCTCCACAGCGGCTCTTTTAATATCAATAATTCCATCTTCTCTAGCTTTAACCTTTTCTTCAAACTTCTCAAAAAGAGTAATAGCATCAGAAGTTGAACCTGCAAATCCTGCTAAAATCCTTCCATTAACTAACTTTCTTATTTTCACAGCATTGGATTTTAAAACAGTATATCCAAAAGTTACCTGCCCATCTGCTGCTACTGCAGTTTTTCCTCCCCTTCTTATTGCAATAACTGTAGTTCCTTTAAAACTCATGATGTCCCCCTATTTAGATATTTCATTTAGCAACTCATTAATAAGCATACTCGATGTATCTTTGCCTACACAACAGGCTTCTAAGTCATCACTAATTTCAGGCTCATTATACTGAACATTTAATATCTTATAAAGATCTGATACCGATTTTATCTCTTGGGCTCCAGAATCATATAAAGTCCTAGAACCATCACCAGAATAATCAATATTATAAACATAAATATCAAGACCCAAATCAAGTCCAAGCTCAGCAGTAATTAAAGCTCCTGATTTTTTTGGCGCACAAGTGATAAAAACAACGTCT